>CANHHS010000012.1 GCA_947460445.1 Opitutia bacterium
CGGCAGTCCGAGTGGTGAAGTCCGATGGTTGGTTCTTCGAGCAAGTAAAGGCTGGGGCGAATTTTTCCGCGCGCACGGTCCATGAACGTTGGCAAACCGCGAGCGAGTTCGCTCACAAGTTTAAGCCGTTGGGCTTCGCCACCAGAAAGGGTCGGACTGCTTTGTCCGAGAGTTAGATAGCCCAGCCCTGTCTTTGCCATTAACTCACAAAGGTCACGCAGTCTTGCATCAAACGAAAGAAAAGCGGCGGCTTCTTCAAAGGTCATCGCCAGCAGTTCGGGTGCCGATTTTCCGTTCCAGCGAATTTCACGGGCCATCGGGCCGAAGCGACTGCCGCCGCAGTCTTCGCACGGCACGTACGTTTCTGCGAGGAAGCTCATCTCGAGTTTGATACGACCGGCCCCTGAACACGTCTCACACCGTCCGCCTTTGGTGTTAAAGGAGAAGAAGCTAGCAGTATACCCACGAATCGCAGATTCAGGAAGTTGTGCGAGTCGCTCGCGAATGAGATCCCATGCGCCAATGTAGGTAGCGGGAGTTGACCGCGGCGTTTTTCCAATAGGGTCTTGATCGACAACCACGAGCTGACGAAGTCCTTTTAGCCCCGTCAGCGTTTTGAAGACAGGCTTCGGGCCGCCGAGAATGGTCAGTCCTTCTTTCCCGGTAACCTTATCTTTTTCTTTCTGTATACCAAATTGCGCAATAGGTGCGAGGAGGTCAGAAATGAGAGTCGATTTGCCTGCACCCGAGACGCCGGAGACAACGGTGAGTCTGCCCCTGGGAATGCGTAAATCGAAGCCGCGCAATGTGCGAAGCGCTGCACCTTCTAATTCAACCCAACTTTCAGGACAGCCTTCTCCGCGATCTGAAACCGAGCGACGTTTTCCGCGCATCGGGTGTTTCATGGGCTCGCGCAAACTTGAGCCCGTTAAGGAATTTTCGGCACGCATCACCGCTGCCGCATTTCCTTGCGCGATAATGTTTCCGCCATGTCGACCCGCCCCAGGCCCTAGGTCGACAACTAAATCTGCAGCACGCATGGTGTCCTCGTCGTGTTCGACGACGAGCACGGTGTTACCTCGATCGCGGAGTGCGCGTAGCGAGGCAATGAGGTGATCGTTGTCGCGCGGGTGCAGGCCAATGCTTGGTTCGTCGAGCACGTAGAGTGCTCCCGAAAGCGTTGAGCCAAGTTGTGAAGCGAGTCGGATGCGTTGGGCCTCGCCCCCTGAGAGCGTGTCCGCTGCACGATCCAGCGAGAGATAGCCAAGCCCGACGCTGCCTAAGAAGCTGAGACGAGCGGCAATTTCAGGAATGAGTGCGTCGGCTACGGCGCGTTCGCGTGGGCCTAGCTTAAGGCTATGCAAGAAAGCTAAGCTCTCGGCGGGTTGTAAAAATAAGAGTTCAGGGAAAGACTTGGTCGACCCTTTGCCTTCGAGCCGAATGTTTCGTCCAATAGGTCCCAGGCGTTGCCCTTGGCAAGTTTCACAGACGGCTTCGCCCACGCGGTCAGCAATCGCGTCTTCATGAAGCTTTTCTTCTTCATCCGCAGAGAATTTTTCGACTATGCGTCCATGTCCGCGACATTCAGGACACCAGCCGCGTGGCGAATTCCATGAAAGGTGTTTAGGGTCTATTTCAGGGTAAGCCTCGCCGGTGGCAGCATCAACCCGGGACGTTGATAAGAAGGCAATTTCGTCACCGGCCGTATCAAGTAAGACCAAGGAGTTATTTCCAAGCGCCAGAGCTTCACGCACAACAGTGCGTAGACCGCGTTCACCTTCAACAGGATCTTCGCCGGGCTTTTCGGTTAAGCCACCGGGTAATAAATCAGCAATGACAACGTCGATGTCGTGCTCGCTATAGCGATCAAGTCGTTTGAAGGCGGTGGTCTCGACCATTGCGCCATCGCAACGCATCCAGCGTGAGCCACGCTGTACGGCCCAGTCGGCCAATGGTTGATGGTGTCCTTTGCGAGCTCTCACCAGTGGTACGGCCAAGTGCATGCGGCCCTTTTTCAAAACCTTGGTACGTTCCAGTACGCGACGCACGACGGCATCTTCAGTTAGGCTAACAAGTGGCTTGCCGGTGACGGGACTGTGCGGTGTGCCCGCCCGTGCGAAAAGCACGCGGAGGTATTGTGCGACCTCAGTCACAGTCGCCACGGTTGATTTAGAGGATCCTCGCGTGATGCGCTGCTCAATCGCTACGGTTGGCGGCAACCCGGTGAGTGAGTCGAGGTCAGGTTTTGGAAGTTGTTCAACAAATTGCCGTGCATAAGCAGAAACGCATTCAAGGAATCGGCGCTGTCCTTCGGCAAAGAGAATATCAAAGGCGAGCGACGACTTTCCGGAGCCAGAAACACCCGTGAGGACAGTGAGTTGTCCGTGGGGAATATCGAGGGAGATGTTTCTTAAGTTATGCTCACGGGCTCCGCGCACTTGAATAGATGTTGGCCGAATACGTGTTGGCCGATTTTCGCTCACCACAAACGCATCATCACCACCACGCAGTAACTTCCCAGTTGGCGTCTGTGCTTTGCTGACAGCGTCCGGCGTTCCCTCGGCAACGCGTTGTCCGCCCGCAGGGCCTGCCTCGGGTCCAAGTTCAAGTAGCCAGTCGCAGGCTGCCAGAACGTCACGGTGGTGTTCGACGACGACGACTGAGTGTCCTGCGTCGACCAGCCTGTGGAGGAGAGCGATGAGTCGAGATACGTCATCCCGATGCAAACCCGTTGTCGGCTCATCTAGCAATAGCAGTGCCTGCTGGGTTTCTTTACCAAGCGTGCCTAAGAATCGCACGAGTTTGAGTCGCTGGGCTTCACCGCCCGAGAGGGTCGTGAGCGGTTGGCCCATTCGAAGGTAACCGAGACCGACTTCTTCGAGTACACCGAGCTGTCCCGTTGCGGGTGTCCGCGGCCCTAAAAATTCGCGAGCCTCTGTGACGGTCATGTCGAGAATGTCGGCCACGGATTTTCCGCCGAGCTGGAAGGCAAGAATTTCGTCACGGAAACGACGGCCTTCGCATGATGGACATGGAACAGATACGTCTGACAAAAATTGCATCTCTACCGTTTCCCAGCCCGCACCCCTGCAGCGTTCACAGCGACCTTCACCTGCGTTAAAAGAGAAGTGAGAAGGCGTAAATCCTGCTGCCTTGGCTTCGTCGGAATTTCCAAGCCACGTACGAATCGCATCCCAGGCCCCTGCGTAGAGTGCTGTGTTGGAGCGCGGCGTCCGTGCGGCAGGCGATTGATCAACAAGGGCAATTTCTCCAGGTTGTTCATCAAAGCGAACCCAGTGCGTGGATGTTTTCGCTATATCACCCGTCTCCGGGTCGCGCTCGGCGAGCACTTGATGGAGTAGGGTGGATTTTCCCGAGCCTGAGACGCCACATAAGCCTACCAATTTCCCAAGGGGAATTTTCGCGGTAAAACTTTTAAGGTTATTGGCGGTAGCGTTTTCTACATGCAGCCAAGGAGCCTTTGGTTTAATTGTGCGCGGAGTGTGGACTAGAGGCTTCAAGCGTCCAGCGAGCCAATCTCCTGTCACAGAATTTTTAGCCTTCAAGACACCTGCTGCGGGACCTTCGTAAATAAGATGCCCGCCTGCGGCGCCAGGTTTCGGGCCAATTTCAATTAGCCAATCAGCTGCTCGCATCACCGATTCGTCGTGCTCGACCACGACCACCGTGTTTCCTTGGTCAACAAGTCCGCGTAGAATTTCCGTCATCTGCCCAAGGTCGCGTGCGTGCATGCCAACGCTTGGCTCATCTAAGACAAAGACAGTGTCTGCGAGTGTTGCCCCGAGGCACGATGTCAGGTTAACGCGTTGAACTTCTCCGCCTGACAGCGTGCGTGAAAGCCGATCGAGTGTTAGGTATCCTAAGCCAACTGCTTTCAGGTAGCCTAAGCGCGTCAGGATTGATTCGAGTGCGTGCTCGTCTGGGGTGCGGGCGGCTTTCGGACGAAGAGCGATCAGACGATTGTGCAGCTCGCTCACGGGTAGTGCGTAGAGCTGCGGAAGTGTTAGCCCCTCCCATTGCCACAAAAGTGACTCGGGTTGGAAGCGTGCGCCATTGCAAGCCGGACAAAGTTCGTAAGCACGGTAACGCGAAAGAAAAACGCGCACGTGCATTTTATAGGTCGTCGATTCTAGCCAACGGAAGAAGCCTCGGATGCCGTACCACTTTGAACCCCATTCGCCGGCTTGGTAAGTCGGGTCGCCGTCCTCGATGTACTTACGATGTGCCTTCGAAAGAGATTTCCATGGTCGGTCCATGGGAATGCCTTGAGCGCGACAGGCGCGTGCTAAGTCGCGTTGGCTTTCGCCGTACACATTACCCTGAAACGGAGCGACCGCGCCTTCCGCTAAAGTCAGCGAGTGGTCTGGCAAAATTTTTGCCCAGTCTAAACCAATAATACGACCGAACCCTTTACAGCTTGGGCATGCGCCAATCGGTGAGTTGAAGGAGAAGAGGCCAGGGGATGCGGCGCGGAATTTCCGATGATCGACAGGCGACTCTAGCGTGTCGGAGTAGCGCGAAAGTTCTTTGCCTTCTTCATTAAGTATGCGGAGTCGGCCGCCGCCCAGTCGGAATGCCGAGCGTGCGGCTTCTTCAAACCGTGCCCGCTCGCTTGGGTTGATGCGTACGCGGTCTTGAACGACAACAAGTTCGCTCAGTGATTTAGCGACAGGGTCTTCACCAAGTTTAATCCAGCCTTTAGGCGTCCAGGCTCGCGTGAAGCCAGCCCGCATAAATTCCGTGATCAGAACAGTCCACTCGAGCTCCTTGGGTTTAATGAGCGCGAAGGCTAGGCAAACAGAGGCTCCTTGATGCGACGCGAGGCATGATTCCCATGCAGCTGACGGCCCTGCCGGGCGAATCGGTTTTCCGGAAGCCGGATCAATCAGTTGGGCTTGGTGTGCGAACCAAACCTTAAACCAATCACAGAGCTCGGTCATTGTGCCTACGGTCGATCGCGATGTACGTACGGCATTGCCTTGTCGAATGGCGACCGATGGCCGAATGTTTTCTGCGCGATCGAGTGCAGGCGCTGGGAGTAGTTCTAGAAACTGACGTACATAGGGGGAAAACGTTTCCACGTAACGGCGCTGTCCTTCCGCATGGAGTGTTTCAAATACCAATGAGGATTTCCCGGCGCCGCTCAATCCGGTGACGACGACTAATTTACCTACAGGGATATCTAGGTTAAATCCTTTGAGGTTGTTCTGCCGAACGCCGTGAAGGCGAATAGAGTCGGGACGTTGCACGGACATCGCAGGTCTAACGGACGAGAGGGGGAGAAAATGGCAAGCAATTCGCTTAACGAATCACTGTGCGACAACCTTTAGGGGTGGCGATGAGGTCAACGCGCTGGTCGTGCGGCTCAACCGGAACACCTTCAATGATCTGGAAGTCATAGCACCAGCCGACTTTCGTGCATTTAGGTCCGACGGCAGCAAGCAACCGGTCGTAATCACCACCGCCTTGTCCGAGTCTGCCGCCTTTTAAGTCAAAAGCTAAGCCTGGCGTCAGGACTAGCTCGAGGTCACTCGGGTTAACCTCTGGTGCTGTAGCAGGCGGCTCTTGAATGCCAAAAGCTCCCGGTACGAGTGGCGTCGTTGAAGTAACGAGATGCATCTTCATCTGGCCATTTTCCATGCGAGGAAGCGCGACGCGTTTACCTGCACTCCAAGCGGCGGTGAGCAAAGTTTCAGTTGGCAGCTCGCCGCGTACGGCAAGGTGAAGGGCTACGGTTTGCGCAGAAACCCATGAAGGGTTTTTCAAAAAAAGTTCTGTGGCCGCAAGTGAAGCTTTGCTAATTTCGTCAGCCGACAATTTTTGCCGCGCGTCTCGATATTTCTGACGAAGATCTGCTTTTTGCATATGCTCAGATGGTGCGATCGAGCACCAGTGCCAAAAGCAGGACGCTTAAGTAAAGAAGCGAAAAGAGAAAGAAGGGTCGCGCCACTTGCTCGCGGCGGGATTTGTCATGAAAAGCAATCCCGAGTCGCAGGTACCATGCCCCCAGTAGTGCTGCGATCACTCCGTAAGCCCTGAGTTCTCCAGGGGCTAGTATCACGGGCACGGCTGAGGCGATAAGTAAGAGAATAAGGAAGAAGGTTGATTGTCGCGCAGCGGACTTACCTGAAGGGTCAACCACCGTCGCAATGCGAAAACCGCCACGGGCGTAATCGTCTTTCCAAAGCACGGCGAGTCCCATGAAGTGTGGCACTTGCCAGCAAAAGAGAATAGCGAAGAGTGCCCATCCCATCGGGTCGGGATTTCCATCAGTTGAGCGTGCTGCCGATCCAATGAGCACGGGAAGCGCGCCTGGCAATGAGCCGACGACGGTGCACCATTGGGTGCGTGTTTTCAGCGGCGTGTAGAGGAAAAGGTAAGAGAGAACTGTCGCAGCGGTGAGCGCGAGCGCGGTGAGGTTTGTCCACCGCGCAATCATCGCCATTCCGCCGACGAGCAGAGCGATGCCAAAGATAAGCGCGGCCCGCGGCGTCAGCTGTTTTTTGGGTAGAGGTCGTGACGCCGTTCGCTGCATCAACGCATCCGGCAGGTGCTCCATCCATTGATTGAGTGCACCGCAAGCACCCGCAGCGAGTCCTGTTCCGATCGACAGTGCCAACAATGACATGCCCGTCCATGGCTCACTTGGAAGTGCACAAAAGAATCCAGCCACAGCGGAGAGTGCCGCCAGCATCGAAAGACGCGGCTTTGTTAACTCACGGTAGGCGCGCTGTGTGCTCATGGGTTATTTTTGGCACCTCGTAGACAGAGCACGGTCGCACCTGTAGTAGCGGCGAGTAAGGCTGCAGCTACCATGAGATGGATCGTGCGCGGGTGAGGGTTGGCGGGTCGATCGATTGCCAGTACGCCTAATAAAATTTGGAGTGACAGTATGATTGCTAGAATAATCGAAACTCGCGCTGCCCATTGCGGGCGAGGCAGTCGTCGCCAGCTGTGCAGCTGCAAGCCGTTCATCGAGTTTACAAAGAGGGTGATAGAGATTGCGGCTAGCAGTGCGCCGCCGCGATGCAGTAAGTTAACTGTCCACATCCAGCCGTCACCCACTGCGGGTATAAAATATCCCCACAGGGTTGTCATTTCACCCGTTGTCCAAAGCGTGGCACGGTTTTGTCGCATCACCGCAGCGGCCAGCATGACTAAAAAAAGCAACGCAAGGGTGATAACTCCCAGCGAGCGTGATTGTGGGGGTGCAGGATTTTCGGCTGCACGTTGCCAAAGTCGTGTGTGTGTAAGGGTGATGCAGGCGAGGAGGGTGACGGTGAGTTGAGCGTTGATTGCGTGCGCAATCGCGAAAGAGACCGCCTTGATATTACTTTCGCCGCCGACGTTGAGTTGGTCGAGGAGTACGCGCAGGCCGCCGAGACCACCTTGGGCAACGACGAGTCCAAGTGCGCCGTATGCAGCTAACCGGACACCCCGACGTGGTTCGCGGAGGCGGTGGGCAAGCGCGATTAGTATCGTTAGAATGCCTAGGCCTGTTGCGGCTAAGCGGTGTGAGTGTTCCGCAAATTTATCTAACTCGGTAAGCCAGCCTGGAGGATTTACCGATCCGTTTGACAGTGGCCAGTCGAGGAAGGCCATCCCTGCGTTGATGGACGTTGTAAATCCGCCTGCTTGGAGGACGCCAAAGCTCCACAGCAACGCACAGAGACTTAAACCAAAAAGAATTCGGTCGCCTGCTTTAGAATGGTGGATCGACGTCATCTCGAAGTCTTAAGGTAAGACGTCGCCCTCGAAGTCAATCACGAGGTCTTTCTTTCCGTCCGTGCATTTAGGCGAACGCACGAGAATGAAGTCATCTGCGAGTAGAGTATTGTTGGTGGCTGGCTGACTAAGTTGTCCGTTAGCAATGCGTTGGGTGAAAAGCACGGCAACGTCGGGTGCGCCTTTGGCGGCAGCATCCGTGTTTGTGAAGTGCACGGTTAAGCGGTGCGTTCGTTTGCCTGTGCGTTGAAGCTCGGTTGTCACCTCAGGGTTTTTGGATGCTGCGAAGCGTGCGTTGAAGGCGGGGTCGCCGTAAAAAGCCACCGTGTCGCGATCCCAACTTAAGCCCAAGATTTGTTTAACCGCTTCCTGACCTTCTTTGGATCGCGGGTCGGCTATCCTCGAAGATTTCCAAACGTTGGCTTGGCTGAGTTGGGTTAAAAGCATTTCTGGCTCAGGGTTGCCGTCGTTCGGGAATTGAGGCGAGAACTTGACGGCATCTGGGCAGAGACTGTTAAGGTCTGCAATCAACCGGACTTGGTTGATGAAGAACGATTCCGAAAAATTGTTTCGACCAGGTAATGACTGCCAAGTGCTGAGCATATCCCAGCCTCCGCGACCAAACCAGGTAACGACGGTGTAGCCTGCCATTTGTCGAACGCCGAGTTTACCCATCATGACGCAGACGAGTGACTTGGGTCCGTCGCAATGGCCGACTAAGCAATTACCTACCGGGAAGAACACTTTTGGGTTTGGTGATTCTGGAAGAGCTTCACCGATAGGTTTTCCGTTAGGCTTATCAAGGGGGAGTAGGGTGCCTTTATAAGAGAGCAAAAAACCGCTGCCGAAGGGCGTTTCAAACCCGTGCTGGAATCCGTGCGATGATGTCACCATCAAGTCGGGCTTAACTTCATTAAAGAAGTCCGCCCAAATGCTTGCTGCGGGCCGGTCCAGTTTGGCGTGCTCAACGGTTTTTCCGTCTGCTTGTTTTTCGCGCCAAGTACCTCGAGCTCCATCCGAGATTGTCAGCGAGCGCGTCAGAATGCCGTCATTGATACCCGTCGTGTTGAGTGCGTTTTGAACCGTTAAGTTTGTTGGGCCTGCGAGTGTAGCCGCCGCGAGCTCAGCGGTCGCCCCTGTGATGATGCCCCACTGTGCATCAATGTAAGGATCTCCGTCTAAGCGGCGTGTGAGCTGATGGACATCGCAGACAAATGTACGCGTCGCTTTTTCTGGCCGGCTGATAAAGGCGATATACTGCGGCATCGCTTTGCTGAGTGCGGCTTGAGCTGTCTCTACATTCCCCGTCCACTCCACGACAACTGCGCCAGAGTGTTTAGCTTGTAGGGCTTCAATAACCTTGGCCCAGGCGGGGTCTGCTTTCGTTTCCGACTCAATGACAATCGCGTAAGACTGTGCCCGTGGATTGCTTGCTGAATCCAGCGTAGGATTTTCCGCAAAAGCCGTTAGTGCGAATGCACATGCGGTAAAAGTTAGTAAGCGTTTCATTGGGATGAAGAGGCGTCGTGTGTGTGACGGCCGAAGGCCCTTATTTTAGAAACAAGGTTCGCCAGTCCCGTTCGCCGATTGGGTGAAAGGTGTTGGGTGATACCTACTTCAGCAAGAAACTCTGCGTCGGTTGCCGCCACTTCACTTGGTGTTGCGCCGTCGTAGAGTTCGCAGACGAGCGTCGCGATGCCTTTCGTTATAAGTGAATCGGCGTCGCAACGGAAGCGACAGACGCCATCGCGAACCGTTGGGTATAGCCAAAGGTTCGATGTACAACCTTCGATGAGTAATTGTTCGATGCGTAATTCAGGCGGAAGACCTTCGGCGCCTTTGGCGCGGTCGATAATGTATTGGAACCGTTCATGCGGATCTTCAAACGGGGCCAATTCTTGAATGAGCGCGGTGCGCTTCTCTGCAAGCGTCATAGTCTGAATCAGCGTCCAAGAAACGCGTCCCGATCTAGACCTGGGCGCACTAAAGGTTCAATCGCGGCCTCGAGTTTACGAACGCGCGGTGCATCCAGTCGTGACTCTGAATGTAGCCAGCCAAGAATATCACCCCAGACGGGTGGTAGTGGACGACGGCCTGTAAGCAGTCGCTCAACTTCATCCACGAGGGCAGGGCGTGTGCCGTAAGCATCGCCTTGTCCGGCGAGGATGCGCGCAGAAATCCAGTCAGCACGGAGTTGAGAATGCCAAGGGTAAGTTTGTACGCCAGCAGAGAGGATGCGCGCGGCAGGTTCGGTGGCGCCTCCATCAATCAAGTGACGTGAGACTGAGCGAAACGCTTCGGGTCCTGGGGTCACTTCCGCTTCTAAGAATGCCTCGAGGTATTTATCCCCGATACTGCGGTCGGCTTTTTCAACGGCCGGATTCGCTTTAGGACGCAGGTGATAGGCAATGCCGAGAAGTGCTTGCACCATCGTCTGGTTGGAACGGAAGTGGCCCTTGTTCGCCATGTTTACGTTTTGATACGTGCGGATGCATAGGTCGGATTTTCCAGCGCGGATGAGTGACTCTAAATGCAACGCACTAAAGGTTGCGGTGTCATAACCTTTAGCCACCGCAAGATTGGCAAGAAGTTCGCAGAGGCTGAAGTAGCCGCGTTGCGAACCGTAATTCGCTAAAGCGAGCATCACGGAATCACTTCCTGAGAATTGATCGAGGATCGCACGAAGCTCTTTTTCATATTCATCGCGTTGCCCGAGTTTATCCAGAATGGCTAAACGTTGTACGCGCAGAAAACCATTCGCCCCGTCGAGTGAGATGCGGTCGTTGGTTAAGGAAAGCGCTTGTTTGGGTTGTCCAAGCAGCAAGAGCAAGCGGCTGTGTTGCGATAGAATAGCATCGCGCTCTAGACCGCGGAAGTCGGGTGCACGGTTATCGAGTACGCTTAAAGCTTGTTGCACACGCCCGCCATCAAAGAGGCAGAGGGAATGGAGCATTGTTCCGCTGGCCGTCTTATCGAGTTTGTAGGTCTCGATTAGGTTAGTTGCTTCTGGGTAACGTCCGCACCAATAGAGAGAGGTGGCGGCTTGAAAGGCCAAAATCGTCTTGGTTTCAGATGCTAAGTCTTTGTTCTTTAGGTAGTTAAGTGTGAAATCAATGACCTCTGGGTCGCGATGTCTTGCCTGCAGGATTTGACCGTAGCGCTCTAAGTAAGCCCTGCCGATAAGCTCGGAGCTATTAACAGTTCCTAAACCACTCTTAAGCAACAAGATAGCATCATCACTCTTGCCGATTTTTCGATGAAGAATGTCTGCGTAAAAGAGCTTTGCTTGTACATTACTACCGCTGCAACGGATGGCGAGTTGGCCAGCTTGTACGGCCGTTGGTAAATCACCTTCTTCTAGGGCTTTTTTACCAATTTCTACAAAGTAGGCTGAAATAGAGGCTAAATGGCCTTGGCGGATCTGTGCGGCTTGATCGGGATTTGATTCAATGGCTGCGAGGGTGAGGCGCACGGACCGACGCAGAATGGGGTCAGCAATGAGATCTGCTTTACCGCCAATCTTCGCCAAATACGCCAAAGTAGCCTCTTTTCCTTGGGTTACAGGCATACCGAGGAGCAAAACGACTTCGGGGTCTGACTGCGAACTGGCCGCCGTCGTTGCTGTATTGACGGGTGCTCCGGCGGCTGGGGCGGTCGTTGACTCAGCCCATGCCAATGTGGGTAAAGAGACGCATACAAGCAGAAGGTGGATGGCTCGGCGCATAGCGGTCGTCCTAACGTGCGGAGGAGGCTCTAGAAGTCGCTATAAAAATCCCTGCCGGATGTAGGTCTTAAGGGGGTGTCTCTCAAAAATGTGAAAAACCTCCACTTTCCGCTTGCTGGAGGGGCTTGGAGTCCTATGTCACAACGCTCTTTCCACGTAAAACGAGGCCCTATGCCCACCATCAATCAGCTCATTCGCCACCCCCGCGTTAAACCGCGTACCAAGTCGAAGTCACCCGCGCTTAACAACTCGCCGTTTAAGCGTGGTGTCTGTGTGCAAGTGATGATTCGTACCCCGAAGAAGCCAAACTCTGCTCAACGTAAAGTTGCCAAAGTTCGTCTCACCAACGGACAAGAAGTTATTTCTTACATTCCTGACGAAGGCCATAAACTCCAGGAGCACTCAGTGGTGCTCGTGCGTGGTGGTCGCGTAAAGGATCTTCCCGGTGTGCGTTACCACATTGTCCGTGGACCGCTTGACTGCTCTGGTGTTGAGAAGCGCCGTCGCTCCCGCTCGAAGTACGGCGTGAAGCGCCCGAAGGTTGCTAAAGCCTAATATCCATTTTCTTCTTACCTGAACTAGACTATGTCACGTCGTCGCCGAGCAACTAAGCGCCAGCACCAGCCAGACTCCCTTTACGGAAGTCCGCTCGTCTCGCAGTTAATCAATGTCGTTATGAAGAGCGGCAAACGTTCCATTGCTGAAAAGATTGTCTACACGGCTATCTCTAAAGTTAGCGAGAAGTTGGAAAAGGGTAACGCCGTCGAACTCTTACTCGGTGCACTCGAAAATTGCCGTCCAAAGCTTGAAGTGAAAAGCCGCCGCGTCGGTGGTGCCACTTACCAAGTTCCTGTCGAAGTCACCATTGAGCGTCAAAACAGTATGGCCCTCCGCTGGTTGGCTGCTGCTGCACAAGGTCGCAAAGGAAGCACCATGGCTGAATCCCTCGCTGCCGAACTGGTCGATGCCTACAATAACACTGGTAACGTTGTTAAGAAGCGCGAAGAAACCCACAAGATGGCCCAAGCTAACAAGGCCTTCGCTCACCTTCGCTGGTAAACCCTCACTTTAACCGTCCTCCCGGCCGAAACACTGGTTCCGACCATGTCCACCCCTCTCTCCACTCTCAATGCCCCTGGCCGTAAGTTCCCCTTGGAACATACGCGCAACATCGGCATTGCTGCGCACATTGACGCAGGCAAGACGACCACAACTGAGCGTATTCTCTTTTACACGGGCGTGGTGCACAAGATGGGCGAGGTCCATGATGGTACCGCGACGACGGACTGGATGGAACAAGAGCGCGAGCGTGGTATCACGATTACCGCTGCGGCAATTTCGGCTGGTTGGAAAACGAAAGAAGGTCACTTCGCTAATATTGATCACCGCATCAACATTATCGATACACCGGGCCACGTAGACTTCACCGCTGAAGTGGAGCGCTCATTGCGCGTCCTCGATGGCGCAGTCGCCGTCTTCTGTGCTGTCGCAGGTGTTCAGCCTCAATCGGAAACTGTTTGGCGCCAGATGAACAAGTATGGCGTACCCCGCGTCGCTTTCGTCAATAAGATGGACCGCACCGGTGCCGACTTCTTTGGCGCAGTGGACGACATTCGCGAAAAGCTTAAGGGTAATGCTCACCCTCTCTTCATCCCGATTGGTCAGGGAGAAGAATTTAAGGGCATGATCGATTTAATTAAGAACGTCGCCTACGTCTACGACGAGACCGACCCGAAGGGCATGAAGTTCAACACGGTTGACATCCCTGAAAATCAAAAGGCAGAAGCAAAACAATGGCGCACCAAGTTGGTAGAAGCACTTGCTGACTTTGATGACGTCCTCGCTGCCAAGTACCTCGACGGACAAGAAGTCAGCATCGATGAGATGCGCACAGGTATCCGTAAGGCGACACTCTCGCTCAACTTTATTGGCGTTATCCCTGGTTCTGCTTTCAAGAACAAGGGTGTACAAATGCTCCTCGACTGCGTCGTCGACTTCTTGCCATCGCCGGTCGACATGCGCCCTCAGAAAGCGTTTACCGATGACGGAGATAAAGAAATTGCGATCGGTCCAGATGACAAAGCCAAGGTCACCGGTCTCTGCTTCAAACTTTGGTCCGACCCTCACGTGGGTCAGCTCGTCTTCTATCGCGTCTACCGCGGTCAGTTGAAGAAGGGCGAAATCCTTTACAATCCACGCACCCGTAAGGACGAGCGTATTTCGCGCATCGTTCTGCTTCGTGCGATGGATCGCGAAGAAATCGACGTCGCTTATTCGGGCGACATTTGTGCCATCATCGGTCCAAAGGATATCGCAACGGGTGATACCCTCACCGCTGAAGACGATCTCATTCTCGAGAAGACAACCTTTGCTGAGCCAGTGATCTCGATGTCAATCGAGCCGAACTCAAAGGGCGACCAAGAGCGTCTCTCCATCGGCTTGCAGCGCCTCGCTCAAGAAGATCCCACTTTCCGCGTTACTTCGAATCCTGAAACTGGCCAGACCCTCATCTCGGGTATGGGCGAGCTTCACCTCGAAATCATCGTCGATCGTCTCAAGCGCGAGTTCAAGGTCGAGGCTAAGTCTGGTAAGCCACAAATTTCCTACCGCGAAACTATTCAAGGTGCCTCCGAGGGCGTCGGTAAATTTATCCGTCAGTCCGGTGGTCGTGGTCAATACGGCCACGTTGAAATCAAACTCGAACCGAACCCCGTCGCTGGACGCGAACCTGGAGCGAAGGGCGAGGAAGTTATCAACGAGATTGTCGGCGGTACGATTCCGAAAGAGTTCATCAAGCCTTCCACCGAAGGTATTCTCGAAGCATCCCAAAACGGAACCATTGCCGGTTACCCTGTAATCAATTTCAAAGCCCGCATTGTCTTCGGTTCGTTCCACGAAGTGGACTCGAACGAAATGGCGTTCAAGATGGCGGGCATCTTTGCGTTCAAGGAAGCCATGAAGGATGCGAAGCCCATTCTGCTTGAGCCGATCATGAAGGTCGAAGTGGTTACTCCTGAAGAGTACCAAGGCGACATCATGGGCGACTTGAACCGTCGTCGCGGCCAGATTCAAGGCATGGACAGCAAGGGTGGTCTTTGCAACATTGAGGCCCGCGTCCCGCTGGCAGAAATGTTCGGCTATTCGACCGACGTTCGCTCACTTTCTAAAGGCCGTGCCTCCTATTCGATGGAGCCAGCCAACTACGAGCAAGTTCCTGCTCAAATCCTCAAGCAAGTCGTCGAGACATCGTCTCGCGCACCTGCTCGCACCTAATCTAACTCCTCCAATGTCTAGCCAGAAGATTCGCATTAAGCTCCAAGGCTTCGACTACCGTTTAGTCGATCACTCTGCCACCGAGATTGTTGATACCGCTAAGCGCACGGGCGCGCGTGTTTCTGGCCCAGTGCCCATGCCCACGACTCACGAAGTCTGGACGGTCAACCGTTCCCCACACGTCGACAAAAAGTCGATGGACCAATTTGAGCTGCGCACACACAAGCGCTTAATCGAAATTCATGACCCCAATAGCGCTACCGTGGACGAGTTGAAGAAACTCAACCTCCCTTCCGGCGTTCAGGTCAACATTACGGCCTAATTTTTTAAACCCTAAACCCACACACAACCCTTAACGCAGGCACTCCTGCCCCGCGCACCGCTACAGATTCCGTAAGGACATCCAAAGCTAACGCAGGCCTCGAAGCCAACGGCGCTTACACGCCACCTGCCTCTTAGATCATGAAACTCCAACTCATCGGTAAAAAAATCGGTATGACCCAAGTCTATGACAAGGACAGTAACCTTGTCCCTGTCACTGTGGTCCAAGCTGGTCCTTGCCCAGTCATTCAGGTGAAGACACCAGACTCGGATGGTTACCACGCAGTGCAAATCGCTTTCGGCCCACAAAAGGCTCACCGTCTCTCGGATCCTGAGATTGGCCACTTAAAGAAAGCTAACGTTGAGCCGCACACGCATCTCCGTGAAATCCGTTTCGAAAAAGATGCGGGTCTCAAGGTTGGCGACGTTCTCACTGTTGAGAAATTTACAGCCGGTCAAATGGTCGATGTCATTGGTACCGTCAAGGGCCGTGGCTTCCAAGGCGTCATGAAGCGCCACGACATGTCTGGCCAGCCTGACACGCACGGTCACATGATGCACCGCCGCGTGGGTTCGATTGGTATGCGCCAAACGCCCGGTCACGTCTTTAAAGGAAAACGTATGCCTGGTCACATGGGTAACGTTCGTCGCACGTCACAAAATCTTCGCGTGGTTCAAGTACTCGCGGAGAAAAATCTCCTTCTCATCAAGGGCAGCCTCCCTGGCGCCAACGGCGAGATCATCCTCGTCCGCCACGCAGTTAAGGCAAAATAAACCCGAAAGAATAAACGCACATGAAGCTCAAGTTCCATAATGCCGACGGTTCTCCTGCTGGAGAGCGCGAGTTCGCTATTCCTGCTTTCGAAGGCGACACCTACGTCGCATTGCTCAAGCAGGCAGTCGTTGGCTACCAAGCGAATCGCCGCCAAGGCACTTCGAAGACCAAGAACTACGGCGAAGTCGCTGGTTCTGGTAAGAAAATTATCCCTCAAAAAGGTTCCGGTGGTGCCCGTCACGGCGACAAGCGCGCTCCTCAACTCTACAAGGGTGGCGTGGTCTTCGGTCCTCGTCCTCGTGATTGGTCGAAAGATATCCCCGTCACTCAGCGCCGCAAAGCGCTCGGTCGCGCCCTCTTCGATCTCGCAACTGCTGGCGGACTTTCTGTCATCGAGCGCTTCGAAGTTTCCAAGCCGAAGACCAAGATCTTCAGCGGCATTCTCAATAAAGTGAATCCTGCTGCCCGTAAGCTTCTCCTCGTCGATGCGAGCTGGTCCGAGCCTGTGCGTAAAGCTAGCCGCAATATCGCCCGGGCGAAGTTCTCGAATTCCACTAACCTCAACGCCCTCGACTTGGTTCGCCACGGTCAGGTTGTGATCACTGAGCAGGCTCTGCTGCAGGTCATCGCTCGTGCCACTAACTAATTAACGTCATGAAGCCCGCCCCCCAAGTCATCGCACGTCCCGTGCTCACAGAGAAGGCCACTGGCCTCGCTGTCCTTGGCAAGTATGTCTTTGAAATCAAGCCCGGTGCAGATCGTGCTCAAGTGAAGACAGCCATCGAAGCCACGTTCAAAGTTTCCGTCGAAAAGGTTAACATCCTTATTCGTAAAGGTAAGGTCCGCCGCAGTCGCCTCTCGGGCGGCAGCGTTTATCGCGAGACCGAACAACACCGCGCCATCGTCACCCTGAAGAAGGGCGACGTCATCTCCTTCGCCTGATTGCCACCATGGCTATCATTACTACACGCCCTATCACCCCTGGTCAGCGCTTCCTCGTTCGGAATCGCGGAGAAGGGATTCACACCGGTCGCCCCGAGAAGGCACTCGTCGAGAGTGTCCATCGTGCGAAAGGTCGTAACTGCTACGGACGCATCACTTCGCGTCGTCGCGGTGGAGGCCACAAGCGTCTCTTCCGTAAGATCGACTTCCGTCGTGACCGTATCGACGTCGTCGCAACCGTCTTACGCCTTGAGTACGATCCTAATCGTACGTCTTACATTGCTCTGCTTCGCTACAGCGACGGTGAGCACGCTTACATTCTTGCGCCGAATGGTCTTAAAGTTGGTGACAGCGTCATCAGCACCAACACCGCTCAGGAGAAATTTGCTCCAGGCATGTCACTGCCACTTCGCCTGATTGCTCCCGCAACCTTTATTCACTCGATCGAGATGCAGCCTGGTAAGGGCGGTCAGCTCGCTCGCGGTGCCGGTGCTTATGCCCAGCTTCTGGGTCTCGAAGGCGACCGTGCGATCTTGCGCATGCCTTCCGGAGAGCAGCGCTACTTGAATGCTGATTGTCGTGCCACGGTTGGCATCGTCGGCAACATCGAACACCATAACCGTTCGCTCGGTAAGGCTGGTCGTAATCGCTGGAAGGGTCGTCGTCCACGTGTTCGTGGTATGGCAATGAATCCTGTCGATCACCCTAACGGTGGTGGACAAGGCAAGTCCAAGGGCGGCGGTGGTCGTCAGCACCCTGAGTCACCTTGGGGTCAGCTCGCGAAGCATTTCCCTACGCGCGAGAAGTCCAAGATTTCTAACTCCCAAATCATCGTCCGCCGTAATGGCCGGAAGACGAAGAAGGCCTAACCTTAACTGATACTCTACGATGTCACGCTCCCGCAAAAAAGGATTCTTCGTTGATCCGTCCTTGATGACTAAAGTCGAGGTCGCCCAGAAGGCTGGTAACCGTAAGCCGATCAAGACCTGGTCGCGCCGTTCGACAGTTACCCCTGTTTTCATTGGCGTTAATCTCGAAGTTCATAACGGCAAAACCTTCATCCCGGTGTACGTCACTGAGAATATGGTTGGCCACAAGTTGGGCGAATTCGCACCGACTCGAACCTTCAAGCAACACACCCAGCCTTCCAAGAAGGTCGAAGCTTAATGCGCCTTCTTCCCACAGTCCTTGCGGCTAGTCTCTTCACCGTTCTCGGTGCAGGAGAGCTCGCGCTTGGTTCTGCGGGATCTCAAGGACGCGCATCGGTTGCATCGATCGTGGCCGGACGTGAGTCTGACCTCGTTAAAGTTCAAGGCGGTTATGCGGCAGGTTTGCGCCCAGGTATGGTTTGTGCGGTCACTCGCTCAACCGAACCTGTCGCCCAAGTTATCATCGTTGAAGCCGATGCTGAGCGCGCCATCGCACTTGTACTTTCCCTCGCACCGTCCGCCGAAATTCTTTCGGGTGACCAAGTCGAAGCCCGTGCCAATTCACGCATCTAACAAGAAAATCGTTATCACATGAACGTTCACGCCACTACCCGTTACGCCCGGATGTCCCCTCAGAAGGTCCGCGACGTTGCGCGCCAAATTCAAGGACTCGGAGCTGAAGAAGCCTTACAGCTTCTCCGTTTCATTCCACGCAAGTCTGCGCGGATTATTGCAAAGACGTTGGCAAGCGCCATCGCCAATGCCGAGAACAACCACAACTTAAGTTCAGCCACTTTGATTGTCGCTTCCGCGACTGTGAATCAAGGTCCTGTGATTAAGCGCTCACGTCCAGCTGCACGTGGGTCCGCTCACCCTATTCACCGCTCGATGAGCCACGTCAAAGTGGTCCTCGCTGCTAACAAGTAATCTCTCACTTTACCCATGGGCCAGAAAGTAAATCCAATCGGTTTCCGTCTCGCAGTTCGTCGCAACTGGGAGTCTCGCTGGTACGCTAACAAGCGCACCTTTGCGGGCCTCTTGCTTGAAGACTATCGGATCCGTGAATTCCTCAAAGAGAAGCTCCGTCAAGCTTCCGTGCCCCGCATCTTTATTGAGCGCGCTGGCTCGAAAGTTCGCGTCCGTATTTGGACCGCCCGCCCAGGTGTTGTCATTGGCCGCAAGGGCGACGAACTCAAAAACCTTCGCGTGGAAATCGCGGAAGTCGCCGGCCGTAAAGAAGCCGACATTACTCTCGAGGTGAATGAAGTTCGCCGTCCTGATCTCGTTGCACAGCTTGTCGCTGAGAACGTTGCTCTACAACTTGAGCGCCGCATCTCCTTCCGTCGTGCCATGAAGAAAGTTATTCAGTCAACCATGGCAGCCGGTGCGGATGGTATCCGTCTCCGTCTCGGTGGCCGTCTTGGCGGCGCTGAAATTGCCCGCGTGGAATCCGCCCGTGTTGGCCGCGTTCCCCTTCACACCCTTCGCGAGAACATCGATTACGGTTTCGCAGAAGCACGTACCCTTTATGGCAAGCTCGGCATCAAGTGCTGGATTTGCGCTAAGGACTCCGAATTCTAATCCACATTCATTTCCCCGCCCCTCATGGCTAATCTTCAACCATCCCGCACCGCCTGGCGTAAATTCCGCAAGGGCAAGGTCAAAGGCAATGCGACCTCGTGCAACACTCTCGCCTTTGGCGACTTCGGCATCCAGTCCCTGGATCGCGGTCGTATCCCTGCAAACCAGATCGAAGCGGCCCGCGTCGCTATTTCCCGCGCCCTCAAGCGTAAAGGAAAACTCTGGATGCGCGTCTTCCCTCACCGTCCGGTAACCAAGAAACCAGCAGAAGTACGCATGGGTTCTGGTAAGGGTGGGGTAGAGTACTATGTCGCGGTTATTAAGCCCGGCACGATGATGTTTGAAGTGGCAGGCGTACCGCTCGCTGTCGCTCGTGAGGCTATGCGCCTTGCCGATACTAAACTACAAGTCCGTAGTCGCTTCGTTGCCCGCGAAGAACTCGAAAAGTATTGATGCCTTGGGTATCCCCCCCTCATAAACCGACCCTTTTCCATGTCAAAGTTCACTCCAGGTAAGTCATCCGCAGCCAACGTGTTGCGCCCTCTCGCCAACGCTGAGTTGGAGAAGCGCGTCCGCGAAAACAGCGATGAACTGCTACAACTTCGTCTCCGCAAGGCTGCTGGATCCGTCGAGAATCCTGCGCGCATTCGCAAGCTCCGCCGGGAAATTGCACGCTGCAAGACCCTCCTCACCCAAAAAACCACTAAGGCCTAAGCCCTTTCCCGATGTCCGATTCCGAATCACGCACTCAACGTAAGACGCTGCAAGGCCTCGTCACCTCCCGCTCGGGAGACAAGACGGTCAAGGTCGCTTACCTCTATAAGGTTCCTCACCCTTTGTATGGTAAAGAAGTGAAGCGCCGTACCATTCTTCACGCTCACGACGAAGCTAACACCTGTAAGGTTGGCGATAAAGTCGAGGTCACCCAAACGCGCCCTCTCTCCAAGATGAAGCGCTGGCGCGTCGTTCGTATTATCGAAACTGCCAAGATCGCTCTTGGCCAGGCC
>CANHHS010000013.1 GCA_947460445.1 Opitutia bacterium
CACTTAACCGCCGTCTTAGGGCCAACGCCTTTTAGCCCAGGAATATTATCTACACTATCTCCAACAAGTGCGAGGTAGTCGGGAATGCGCTCAGGGTAGATACCAAACTTTTCAAACACTCCCGCTGCGTCCAAACGACGCCAGTCAGAAGCAGGCGTCGGCGGGGTTAGTTGGAATACCTTTCCGCCAACACATTGGCCGAAATCTTTATCTGCACTCACAATAACAACTTCGTGACCTTGTCCGGAGAGTCTTTGGGCGGCGGAGGCAATTAAGTCATCTGCTTCTACCCCGCGTTGCTCAACAACCGTCAGCCCCATATTTTGGGTAAGCTTCTTAATCTCCGGTATCTGCTTCTCGAGATCTTCGGGCGTGTCGGCACGTTGTGCTTTATACTCAGGATGTGCAGCTAGGTGCCGATCGGATCCGCCGAGATCAAAGAAAACAACCATTCGCTGGGGCTTTTCGGTGTCCTCGATCGACCAAAGCATCCGAATCCAACCATGCAAAGCGCCCGTTGGGAAGCCGTCTGCGCGCTTCAGTCCAAGTCGCTCCATGCCAAAGTGGCTGCGAAAAGCTAAATTGAAACCGTCGATAAGCAGCCAACGCATCAAGCGATATTCCCCAGCAGACGTTGTGTCGCCAGCCCAAACAAACAGGCCCGCCAAAAGGCGGGCCTGTAAAAGTCTGGGCTTAAGGATTACTTAGATTCAGGAGCCTTGGGGGTCTCGGCCTTGGCTGCTTCACTCACTTCGCGATAAACCGCTCCACCTGGGGTTACGACAACAGGATTCGAGAAGGTAGAGCCATTGTTCACGCCAGGCAGTTTGCTGCGCAGAGGGGAACCACCCGGTGAAATCAGATTAGCCGTAACGAACACCATGAGGTTTCGCTTGCTCGTGGTCTTGCCGTTAGAGCGGAAGGCTGTGCCAATGAGAGGAATGTCGCCAAGGATGGGGACCTTGTCATTGACAGTCTTCACTTCTTCGCGGGTCAAACCACCAATCACAACGGTAGCTCCATCAAAGATGGTGACGTCGGTGGTGACTTCGCGGTGGGAGAAGATAGGCTGGAAGAAGCCAGAAGGGACCGTGACGGTCGTGTTGCCCTGGATGGCAACCGAGGTGCCGCCGTACTCAACGAAGCCTTCGAACTCAGTTACGTGCGGCTTAAGGTTGAGGGCGATCGAGTCGTCCTGTTGGACAGTTGGGGTCACTTCGAGGATCACACCGATGTCCTGCTCCTTAAAGTCTTGGGGTGTACCTGCTGTGATGGTCACACCAGCTCCGCCGCCGCCATTCTGAGCATTACCACCAGACTGGCCGACGTTGGACTGAACGTCGCCGTAGGAGTCAGGGTAACGGAGGGTCTGAACAATGCGAATCGTCGCAGTCTTATTATCCACCACGGTTAAGCTTGGCGACGACATGAGGTCGGAACCGTTATTTTGCTCAATCGCACGAAGGAAGACCGTGAGGTCGTAAGAGCCGATTGTGCCAACGAGGCCAGCAACCCCTGCGCCGCCGAAGTTATAACTTGGGCTACCGAAGTTTCCGCGATTGATCGCAGGAGGGCTATTGGGAATTTCAAGTGCAGGGTTCTGTATGAGCGTGACGGCCCCTGTGACAGGGTCCGTTGTACTGCTGCTGGTTACAATGCGCCCAGGATTCGCAACTGAGGATTCGCCGTAGGCTTCGTTGATACCACGAAGGCTTGTTTGTGCGCGAATGATTGTGCTCGCACCAACTGCCTTTGAAAGCTGCCAGTTCGTGGAGAGTTCGTTGAGGGTCTGCTCGTTGATTTCGATAAAGCGGGATTCGATGTGAACCTGCTTGGTGTCGGAATAACGGCGAAGAATGTTACGGATACGGTCGAGATTCTTGCGCGTCTGGGTTGCCGTGAGCATGGCACCATCCCAAGCAAGGGAGGCACCTTGAACTTCGAAGCTGACACCTGAACGACTGAAGAAGTTTTTGATAGCAACTTCGCGAGGGCTGGCACCGCTGTCACCCGTTGGGCCTGCACCACCACCTGCACTGAACGGGCTGCTAGTACCGGAGCCTGCGGCATTATTGGATGTCGAACTGATGCCCGTCATCTTGGTTACGGCAGCATCGGGAAGCGGGAAGAAGTCTGTCTCGAGGTCGCTAGAGCCAGAGTCAGGGCGAACTTCGATAATTCCGTCGTTCACCGTGTAGGTGAAGTTCACTTGCTTGACCACGAATTCAAGGGCGCGATCGAGCGTAACATTGCGAAGCGTGATGTTAACGCTGGGATTACGTTTCTCGGGGTCAATGGGGACAATATTCACTCCCTTTGATTCCTTGTCGTAAGCTTGCGAAACAATCACGAGCTGTTCGAGCGCACGGTTCAAAGGCAGATCCTTAATATTGATTTCTGGAACTGTGATTTCTTTAAGTTTTTGCAGAACAGGATCAAGGGCTGTGACGGTCGGTCCAGTTTGCTCGCGGTTGTAAACTTCAGGAAGCTTCCAGGACTCATCAAGCAGTTCGAGCAACTTGCCCTTCGTAAGGTCGCGATTCCACTGGCCGGAGTTTTCGGAAAGTAATTTACGGATCCGTACTTGGTAGGCTTTCGATTCAGTATTGTAAGGCTGGTACTGAAGGACTTCGCGGTAGGTATCGAGCGCACCTTGGTAATCGCCGTAGAGATACTTCGCGCGGCCTTTAACCAATAACTCTTGGACCTTGTCGTCCTTAGCTTTCAAGCCAGGTGAAATTTCGTCGACACCACGGAAAGAAGGGTCCGCCTTGCGAGCCTTGTAGAGGGCGCTCAAGCGATTGTAGGAAATATCTTCGCTGCCCTTAGTGAGTACTTTGTACTGGTTAAGCAGGTCAGGAACCTTGGCGAGCTCGCGTGCTTCAATCGCACGGTTGATTAACTCGGCAATGATGAGCTTACGGATTTCAGTGATTTCTTCCTCAATTGGCAGAGTGGAAATGTTACGAGGGCGAAGCTTGGTGGCTTCATCGAGAGAGACTTTAGCGCCATCGAGATCGCCACGGCGAACTTGCGAGCGGGCTTCGTCGACAAGACGCTCGACGCCATCGATTTTTTCTTGGTTCTTACGTGCGACTTCACGCATGCGCTGGTTAGCCATGCGCTCAACATCGTCACCCGAAGAATCGCGTGCGCCGATGATGTCTTGGCGAGCAAGTGAAACGCGGTCGCGGTAAACTTTAGCGGAGGTGTTATTCGGCAAAGCACGAGCGGCTTCATCGATCAGACGAAGGGCTTTATCGTATTGTCCGACGCCCGCTAAGCTATTGGCCTCATTGATTGCAGCATCGACTTCGCTATAAAGCGCTTGGCGCTCACGGCTGACTTCATCGATCAATGTGACGTTGGTTGGGCCGGTCGGATTAGCGACGTCAGGCTTGTTAGCAACAGGGGCAGGCTGAGCAGCTTTTTCGGCAGCTGCGAGTTCGGCTTCGATTGTCGCTAAACCTTCGCGCGCACCGATATCCTTCTCATTCATCAAAAGTAATTGTTCGTAAGCCTTCTTGGCTGCGAGCAGGTCGCCGCGCTCTTGGGCAGCCACAGCTTTATCGTGGAGGGCATAGCGCTCGGCCTCAGGGGAGGCGTCCTCTGCAAAGAGGAAGAATGCGGAGGCAACCAGCACGGTTGTTCCAAATGTAAAATTACGAATGTAAGAACTCATCGGATAGGGGTGGCTTTGCCGGTAGTTGAAGGGGGTGTGACTGAAGGAGGAGGGGTTAAGGTCGAAGGTGCAGGCTTCGGAGTGTCCGTTGGCGGCGTAGAATTTTTCGACTTCGGGTCTGCTACTGGAGCAATAACTAGGGTCTCCGTAAGGGTCTTAGGACCCTTGCGCGGGTTAGGCGTAAAGGTTTTGTCAACTGTCACCGAGCCAGCCTGAAGGTCAACCCCTTTGACCACGAAGGTAGCGCCACCGTGCTCAAAAGTCGCCCCCTGGCCGTGGAACGTCCAAGTCGGAGCCCCGCTGTTGGCCACAAGAACGATATCGAGCTGATCGGAAAACTCGACGGGCTTAACGTCATTAATTTCAATCTCTTTTCCTAGCTTTATGTCCTTAAGCCTCAATATGTTACGCTTAGATGGCGCACCGTCTTCCCCAGTATAATTCTCACTCCTATAAGCCAGGGGCGTAATGCCTTCTTCAGAGTTCAGTTTACCAATATTCGCAGAAATCGAGTTCTTGGTGTCGACGTTTTCAATAAATAGGATGCGAGCCGTCTCAGGCTTTCCGGCTTGGGGGGCGATAGAACCTCGTAAAATCAATGGGTAATGAGGATGTCCAAGGCGCACCAAGCGGATACCAAAAGGCGGGATAACCGGAGGGGTGTACGACTTTGGCTGATACTCGCGCAACTGTTCATCCCAGACGGTTTCGACAGGATCAAAAATGTCATAATTCCAACCTTCGTCGTGCTCTTCAGGACGTTCCCAGTTTGAAGAGAAACCAAAAATGTCTGCCCGTGGCGTTGCGGGATAAACTTCTCCGCCAATCTGTGTTGTCTGAGATTTCAAACGAGGGTCGCGGTCTCGATCCCCAGGCACAAGTGGCTGAAGTATGAAAATCCATGCGGCGCCAGCAATCAGCAACAAGCTCACCGCAGCGCCCGCTAAAATTTTATCGTTACGGTTAGACATGGTTAATCACTTGGATCCAGGACCGCCCGCATTCGCTGGGACGGCAACTGGGAAGATGTATTCGAGGTGAACCGTGTATTCAGAGACAGTGTCCTTGACGACGAGCACACGCTCCGCGCGCTTATCTGTGCCGTCGGTTGCGCTATTGCCGACGCCATTCGGGGCAATCGCACCAAAGTTAATCGTGGATGACGGCCCTCCAAAACCTGGTGTCGACGCAGGAGCTCCGCCTAATGGCTTCGCTGCACCATCATTTAATTCACGAATCACTTCTGGGCTTGGCACATTAATTTCAACTGCCGATACCACGAACGGTTTACGCGAACTCTGAACTGTATTAAGGAAAACGCGCAGTGTGTCGGTCTTGCCTGCAAATCGAACGCGGAAAGCGAACGAGCCGACTAATCCTGGACGGCGGAAACTGTGTCCAGAGAGAATAAATTCGTCGGGCTGTGGCTTAGACGCAAGGGTCGCTGCATCAGGCGTGTCGACACTGAACCCTTGGCTCTGACCCTCGCCCGAGACCGTGCTGGCTCCTGGGTAAGTCTCGATCGGCTCACGATCAATCGACTGTAAAAGCAATGGCGTCCCGTTTGAGCGCGACTCAACTAAGGAAGTGAAAAGCCAGCCGATGATTTGTCGCTGACGATCGACTTCCTTCAAAAGGCGCGGAGGCTGAGTACCTGGGTTGCGAATATAGCGGCGAAAACCAAAACAGATTTCATCGCGAGGCAAACGAACGTCCTTGGCGGCGGCCTCACGGCGCCAGCGAGAAACGGATTCTGAAATTTGCGTACCAAGCTCGTTAGCAATGCCGGCAAACTTTGAGTCAATTTGATTTTCGGGCTCACCTGCAATCGCCGAACGGAGCGCATCTTGTTGAGCTTGGAGTGCAACAAGGTCAGCGCGTGCAGCCGCAACATTATCGTCCGTCAACGAAATCGCAGGTTTGGCAGAATCAAACTTAGCTCCCGCCAAGAGGGTCGTCATGGAGCTATCGACTTTCGAGAGCACTTTGGAGGCGTCGCTGTAATCGTTGTAAACAAAACCTGCCTTCACGAGGAGTCCCACAAAGACGAACCCGAGTAAGCCGATGCCGGCATAAAATTGAATATTTTTGCTACTGGCCATGGCTTAAAGCGGTTTGTCCGACTTGATGATTAATGTGAGCGTCAACCGAGGGAGGTTGGGCTGATTACGATCGGAACGAATTTCGGCATCAGGAATTGCCTCCACAAAGGCATTCTTACGAAGTGCTTGGACGAAATCTTGCTGTCTACGGCCAAACTCCTTCGCATCAATCACCGCATCTTTCGCGGGTCCGACAGACAGTAATAACATTCGCGTGACAAGCGTGACTTTGATGACTTTGGGCGGAGCGGCAGCAGGTGGCTCGCCTTCGGCGACAGCAGGTGCAGGTGGTTGCTCGCGCGTGACCCTCAATTCTTCAATCCATGTATGTCGATTCGCGAGAATCACTTTCTGCAACTCGACAAGAAACTCATTCCAGTTCGCGCGATTGAGAACCACAGACTCCATTTGAGCATTTACAGCCGCAATCGCTAAAGACTGTTGGCGGGTATCCCCTAGGTTTGCTTTGCGGGTCGAAAACTCTCTTTCGCGCAACTTCAGAGCAACAACCTGTGCCTGGGTTGACTGATCGGCATGCATAAGCCCCGCTAAAATTGGCAGAGGAGAGAGCGCTAGTAATAAAGCAGCGCCAATCAGTAACGGCTTGCGCGCATCGAACGCCAATTGCGCAGCAATCTCAGGCGGAATAAGATTCACGCCAGCGGCATCAGCTAGGGTCATGCGTGCGGCTTCGCCTACGGGCTCTGAAAGCTGCAGGCGATAGGCAGCGACGTATTCCGGGTTCACATTTGAACTCAGCGTGACGCCATTTAAAGGATCGAGAATCTCGACGGGCAAACGAAGCGTTTCTGCTAATTGCTCTTGCAGCCCACCTAATTGCGCCGCCCGACCTGTTAAAAGAATGCGTGCAGGTTGACGACCTTGCGTGCCACGTCGCAATCCAACCAAGCGACGATTAATGTCTTGGGCTAAGCGCCGAGAAAACGCCTGAGCGTTGGAAATAAGTGTAGCGGCTTGAGGATCAGATTCTGCGAGCTGCACGACGCCGCTAAAATAACCAACCTTCAGTGCTTCGGCGTTTTGGAAAGAACTGCCCGTGCCATCGGAAACAGATTGTGTAAGCGTATTCCCGCCAAGCGTCGCCGACTGCACGCTCATGCCCGCGGGCCCCATGAAGGTTAATGTCGTTGTCCGCGCACCAACATTCACGATAACAACTTCTTCGGGAGAGTCAGCGGATGATAGGCGCCACGCTTGGCTATCCAACAACGGCGCTGCTTGAATAATTGTTGGGCGCAGGCCCGCTGCAGAAACTTGGTTGGCAATCCTCGCCGAAATCTCGGCCCGTAATGCAAAGAGCAAGACCTCAGCTTCGACACCGTCGGAAGCAATAATTTGGCTCCCCCATACCACTTCAGAGAGCGGGTATGGGATATTATTCTGTGCCTCAAAGGCGATAATCTGCGCCTGACGTTCGCGCTCTACTTGCGGAACCTTAAGCGACTTAGAGAGTAACAAGAATCCTGGAACAATAACGGTGGCGGTTCCTTTTAGGTTATGCTGCTTAACCAGACCTGTGAGCGTGGAAATCGCTGCCCCCAACCATTCATCTTCGCCTGTCAGCCCTGGAGGAAGATCTTCGAGGACGAATTTATCGAGAACAAGCTGTCCGGCTTGCACGTGAAAACTAGAAATGGAAACATGGGCAGCCCCAAGGTTAACAACTGTTGTTGGCTGTGAACTTGTGCTCATGAACAGTCGGCGGAAGGTTAGCGTGAGCTTGAATCTTCGCGCACAAACTCTGGCGAGAAATCGAAGACTTTATCGTAAAATGAAACGAGGTATTGTGGGCGAAGAATGCCTGCGGAATTAAGAACGCCGCGATCCGCAAACGCCTTGCAGCCGTCGTAATCGGCTTTTTTCAGCAACTCTTTACTCACGGCAGCTTTCTGATCAGGAATTAAGAGCCCGCGGGCATCGAAGACGGCCTGGGCGGTACCAGCGACTTCGACGTCGACGTAGTAGACGTCAGGGTCTTTACGTAATTGATCGCGCTTCACAACGTCTCCGGGAAGGTAGAAAAACACGGAGCGTGGCTGGTTTTGCTCGAGCGTCAAAATCGTGGCGCTTGAGCGGTAATAATTCCAATCCTCTGCACTCTTTGACTTCTCGCCTTTAAAGCCGATCGTCACAGTGACTTTTACTTTATCAATCCAGCGCTTATTGGTGGCTTTGGGATCTGGGTTGGCGTGAGGGTCAATCACGACTTCGACACGATTCCAAGCGTTCGGTCCGCTAAACTTGGCTTGGGAAAATTTTACATCCTTAACAAAAACACAGCGCTCGGGTGTTGCCGCAGTTGCGCTAGGATTTTGGTTGGCCACTTGTGCCGAAAGAGTCGGGACAGACAGAAAATAAGCCGCCGCCAGAAGGCACACAGACAAAGGGGACATAGGAACATATGGGGTTAACCGTCTGCAGAGTGTAGGCAAACGGAAAAACCTCTCGGTTGCCCTCTTGTTGCAATTATGTTGCATTTAATAACTGTCTGTTCAAGTCCTTTTGCATGAAGCATCTACGGAGGCTATGTCTATGGCTTTTCTTGGCCTTTCCGGAGGCTTGGGCAGCGCAGCCCAACGTTACCTGTAGCTTCACTATTCCTGCAGACTGGGTGCAAAATATCTGCGGCCAAGACGTCAAGGTTCAGGCCTTAGCCGGACCCAATACGGATCTTCATGAGTTCCAGCCAGGACCCGCAACGGCCAGGGCTATTTTGAGTGCGGACCTTATCGTCGGTATAGACCCATTATTAGAGCCTTGGCTAAATGAACTAATTATTTCTAACAACTTGTCAGGCAAGGTGATATGGTTGGGAAAACCGTGGATTTCAGACGGGGACGACCCTAAATCTGCTTCGCACGCATGCGGGTCTTGTAAGACCGATCCACATATTTGGACAGACCCAGTCCTCGTCCAGTTAATGGTGGAGAAACTTGCAGCTGCCTGCGCGCAACTCGACGGCGTCGACCCGACCAAGCTCGCCAAACAAAAAGATGCCTATCTCCAAAGCATTCAGGAATTACACCGCAGGTTGAGTACTGAATTTTCAAAAATTCCGGCGGCCCGGCGCATCGTCGTCACCCACCATAATAATTTCAGCAGGTTTGCAGAACGCTACGGCATTAAGGTTGCCGGCGTTATCCTGGAGTCCGCTACCACGGAAGCGGCGGATCCATCGGCAAAACACCTCGCAGCACTCATTCAGCGGGTGCGCAGCGAACATGTGAGTTTGATTATTTGCGACCGTGGTGAGCGCGCCCCTGCCGCAGAATTACTTGCTCGTGAAACGGGACTGCCACCACCCCTTTCAATCAATCTTGATAGTTTAGACAAACCAGGGACGCGCGGTGACACTTGGCTGGGTATGATGAATGAAATTGCGACGACCCTCATCACTCCATGGAAAGAATTGCGATGAGTACATGTGACTGTGCACACGCGGCCATCATAGCTGAAGGCCTAACACTTTCGCCTGCGCCTGGCGCACCGACTATTTTGTCGAATGTGAACTTTGAAGTCCCCTTGGGGTGTCGGGCAGCACTGGTAGGTCCGAATGGGGCAGGAAAATCGACATTGCTGAAAGCAATCAGCGGAATGATCACACCGTCGAGCGGTCTGCTAATGACGAATGGCAAAGCGCCGCGTCTGGGCAGAAGTGATGTCGCTCTACTGACTCAGCGCACAGCACTCACACCTGGGTTTCCATGCACGGTTGAACGCTTGGCATTGATGGGCCGTCTTTCACGACGACTGTGGACTCCACGTTATAGCCAAGAAGATATCACGCGCGCCCGCTCTGCTGTTGAAGCTGTTGGATTAAACTCACTCCGGCATCGCCTACTTCATGAGTTGTCAGGCGGGCAACTTCAACGGGCGCTTCTAGCGCGAGCCCTCTGCCAAGGTGCTACACTTCTCTTACTCGATGAGCCTTATACGGGTATCGATCAAGCAAGCCGACAGGCTTTAAATGAAATTCTCTTTGGCCCGGCACTCAACGGGGTCACCCTCCTGCTCTCGACTCACGACAACGTCGATAGCGCGCTATGCGATCGTATCTTTACAGCCGACGACGGCAAAATTTCGTTACGTTTAGCGTGTGACGGCCAACACCCCCACAGACATGTTGCACTGGATTCCTGAGCCCCTCACCCATGCCTTTATGCAGCGGGCCTTCTTGGGCATGGCGCTTTGCGCAATCGCGTGTGCGTGCATTGGCAGTCATCTCGTCGTACGACGGATGACTTTCGTGGGCTCCGCACTCACCCATACCCTGCTGCCCGGCGTCGTCGCCGCGTGGCTCATGGGCATCTCAACTTACATTGGCGCAGGTATCGCCGGGCTCGTTACCGCCGGCCTCGTGGTCCTTGTAGGACGCCGACGCGAAAGCGGCGAAGATGCGGCCATCGGCGTCGTCCAGTCTGCACTTTTCGCACTGGGGATTATCTTAATGGCTCAGGCGCAATCGTGGCGCGATTTTACAGGACTACTTTTTGGCAGCGTACTTGGAATTGATGATGCCGAACTTGTCCTCATGGCATCACTATGCCTTCTCGTTGTAGGCGTGCTCATCGTGATTCACAAAGAACTCGAAGCCTCTGCCCTTGATGAAGATTACGCATCAATGGCCGGTGCGCGCCCAACGCTCATGCGACTGCTTTTAGTAGCGCTGGCGGGTATTGCCGCAGCCTCAGCCGTGCGACTCGTTGGGGCGATGCTGACAACTGCCTTCTTAATTGTGCCTGCTGCGGGCGGGGTGCTACTTGCGCGCTCATTAAGTCAGGCAATTTTTTGGTCTGTAACGCTTTCGCTCATCGGCGGAACGTCTGGTCTCTTCGTTTCTTACTACTACGAATCGATCCCCGCGGGTGCAGGAATGGTCATGGGATGTTGTCTTACGTTCGTGCTAGCGCGTCTCTGGCGAGCTTGGCGCGGGTAAATTTAGCGCAACGAAACGGGCGGGCCTAAAACCTCCCGGACAATCATCGCCTTTCTCAAAGCTTCTTTACCACGAAATGCAGGCGCTAAAGCGCGCCGCGGTGCCACCTGTGGCAAAGCAGCGCGAGGGGTAACAGGCAAAGCGACCGGGGTCGTCGGCTCGTCGGTAAAGATTTTAGGCTCGGGTATAGAATTTTTTTCTACGGGACGCCGACGAGGAGCACGTCGACGCGTCGGCGGCGCTGGCAAAGGAGGGGCCGCTGGATTGGCTTCATCCGGCGTCATCCTTCCGGCGATAAATCGCAGGAGGGCAACGACACCAAAGATGATGAGCAGCTCCATGAATTAGGCCTTTGGAGCCTCGCCAGATCCCGCAATGCCACGACGCATGTCCGTATCAGATCGGAGATTTTCCATCCGGAAGAAATCCAGTGCGCCCATCTTGCCATTACGTAAAGCTTCGGCAAGGGCGAGTGGCACCTGCGATTCTGCCTCGACGACCCGAGCTCGCATTTCTTCAACACGCGCACGCATCTCTTGCTCAAGTGCGACCGCTGCGGCACGACGAATTTCCGCTTCCGCCTGCGCCATATTCTTATTCGCATTTGCCTGGGCCTCTTGAAGCATCGCGCCGACGTTGTCGCCGACGTCGACGTCAGCGATATCGATTGAAAGAATGTCGTAAGCAGTACCCGCATCAAGGCCACGCTCGAGCACGGTTTTTGAAATACGGTCAGGATTTTCGAGGACTACTTTGTAAGAAGCCGAAGAGCCAATGGTTGTCACAATGCCTTCGCCCACGCGCGCGATAATTGTCTCCTCTTGGGCGCCACCCACAAAGCGATCTAAGTTTGTGCGCACCGTAACCCGGGCCTTAACTTTTACCTGAATGCCATCCTTGGCCACAGCATCAATGGTGGTACGCCCACCCGCTGGGTTTGGACAGTCGATGACCTTGGGGCTCACGGATGTAAGTACGGCTTCGAGCACGGACTTATTGGTGCCGCGAGTCGCGATATCAATCGCACACGCACGGCGCCAATCAAGCGTGATGCCGGCTTTCTGAGCCGCAATCAGCGCTTGAACAGTTTGCACAATGTTGCCGCCTGCAAGGTAGTGACCATCAATCATGTCTTCACCAATGGGAATGCCGGCCTTGTGCGCGGCAATGCGTGCATCAACGACGACAGCATAGGGGACGCCGCGAAGACGCATGCCAATTAAATCTCCTAGGCCAACGCCTGCTCCCGCAAGCATTGCGCGCGTCCACACGGGTAAAAAGCCGAGGGCGAAAATGAGGATGAGTCCAAGCCCGACAAGCAGGGCAATGTAGACAGGGTTATCAATGAGGTAAGCGAGCATGGGATTGGGTTATTGAAAAAATTAAATGCGGCGGACAGTTACACCGCCGGGCACGGTTTCGCAGACAACGACACGGGTGCCTTTGTCTAAAAAGCCATCGATCGAGGAGGCTTGAACGCGTCGGCCCGCAATCTCAGCTGAGCCGCCCGGCGAAAGCGCCGTCAGCGCAAATCCCTCACGTCCGACTAAATCTGCAAAACTGGCGGCACTGGGGACAGCAGCACCAGCATCTGAGATGGGACTAGCGAGTCCAAGATGCTTCGCCACATTCGGGGCAAGTTTTCGGAAAATTAAAAATTCAAGGATGACGCCAAGAAGGAGAACGGTTGTCGTTAGCGCAAAATCGGTCGTGCTAGATTGAGCCGCCAAGAAAAGTCCGTAGAGTCCTGCGATGCCACCGATAATGCCGATAATCATGCCCGGGAGGACAAATTCGGCCGCGATGAGTAAGAGAGCTGCAGTCACCCACGCCCAGGGCGACCCTGCGCTTAGTTGCGAAGACTCTACCACAAGCAATGTTGTCACCATGCCTAAGCAATAAAGCCCATGGCGGCCGCCTCCAAACCTTTTCGGTTCGATACGCTTGCACCCCTGTCCAACCTCTCTACGATTACTAAAATGCGCAGGAAACCTCCCGCTATTCGTCGCACTCGAATCAAAGCTGCCCATGAAGTCATCGAGGGAGCCTTGCAGCATGCCGCCGAAGTTGGCGCGAAGGAGGGACTTGGCCGTCAAGCAGCCCATGCCACGATTGCGACAAAGTTGGGGGTGTCGACCTCGCTGCTCTATAAATGGAGAGAACCAACCGAAGGCGGTAGCGGGCAAACGAATCCGCTTGATCGGACCGTTCAGTTACTGGAAGCAACCGGAGACAAACGCATTCTCGAATGGCTTTGCCAAAAGTCGGGAGGAAGCTTTTTGGCAGAAGAACCTTTATCAGATCCTGATCTCAACCGCGCCGCGAATACTTTAGTCCGAAAGTTTAGCCTCTTAATTGCCGAATTAACTGAAGCCACCGAAGATCACGTGATTGACCCAGAAGAAAGCCGACGACTGCGCGCAAGTTGGAATAAAATCCGCGAGCGCTGTGAGGCATTTGTGCGAACCTGTGAAAGGGGCGGCTACTCCCCAAACAAGTAACCATGGCCGACCTCACCATCGTTTATTACCCAGAGCCAATCTTGCGTGCGAAAGGCGAGGGCGTACGCGTCTTTGGACAACCTTTACACGCGCTCGCAGAAGATATGCTTGTGGCGATGCGAGCAGCACGCGGGATGGGTTTGGCAGCTCCTCAAATCGGCAAGTCACTGCAGTTTTTTGTGCTGAATGTGCCCGATGAGGACACGCCGATTGAGCTGGATGGAAAAGTTATTGCGGACGCTAAGACCATCATGCCCATGTGCATGGCGAACGCTGAAGTTGATATTTTACCCGGCGAAATCGAATTACTTGAAGAAGGCTGTCTGTCATTCCCTGGTATTCGCGGTGAAGTTCCTCGGGTGGAAAGATGTGTGGTGCGTTACCGCGACCTAGACGGCGCGCCCCATGTCATGGTCTGCGGTGGATTACTCGCCCGCTGCATTCAACACGAACATGATCACTGTCAGGGCGTTCTCTTTATTGATCGTATGACTGTCAGTCACCGCCAGAGGGCAGAGACCAAAATCAAGCAGCTTGTGCGGTCGGCAAAAGCGTAACGCTCTACTTAGCAGCTGGCGGCGTCTTTGCAGACTTATCTTGCTCGAGACGTAAGCTCAAGGTGCCCACATCAATTGTCTTAGTTGTTCCCGCTTGGGTCGCTGAGACTTTAAAATCGCCCACGACGCCTGGTACAGACTTTACCTTCCATAGTGCATTTGACTTGTCGTCTAGGCTGGCAGTGCCGCCCAGAAGGCCTGACAGCCATTCACCGCACCAAACAGGTATACGATTACCCCGCACACTTAGGTGTCTTAACATGGCTGCTCCGATGGGCGTGCAATCAGCTGAAGGATAGCCTAAGCGCCACGCGCCGCTCGCACTGACACGTGGCACAAAACTGTGCCGATCCTGTAATGTAATCGAAGCGCGAATCCCAACTGCATCACCTTGCGGTGATGTTAGAAAACATTCGGAATCAATCAATCGTAGCGAGTGAGCATCGGCGACATGGATATAAACCAATGAGGCTGTAGTGTTAATAGGGTATATCTCAGCCCAAACCAATGCGACCTGGTTGGCCGCAGTTGGCGCAGTCCAATTTGCAGAAAACTGAGTAGGCGCTTCAGCTGTGGGTGCAGCCGATATGCGATAGCCGTCGCTGGGCGCAGGTTCTAAAAACTTTCGCTCCGCCTGAGCCTTTGTCCATGCCGCCCGCAAATCTTCAATCAAGGTAGCATTGAGTGCCGGCTTGCCGTCGGCGGCAAAATTCCATGCACCGATTACATGGTGCGCAGTCATCCCGGCATCCCGAGCCAATTTTTGCGCACGCAGTGCACTCATGAGCAAACCCTCTTCCCATCGATAACCTGAAACCTCCAAGGCCAAACTTACTTCTTTGGTTGATTCAGCAAACCGCGTTGCGGCGGTTGTTCGCAAACGATTCAACGTCTGTGTGGCGCGCTGAATTTGCTCTTGGCCTTCTTTGACTAAAACTTCGCCACGTGCTTTGGCTTCAGCAGGTGTTTCAAACCCTTTGCCCACACTCTGGGTGCGCGGGGCGTTCATAATACTTGTCCCTTGATTAAAGCGCCCTTGTCCGGTTTCAAAAAGTAGACAGGCGCGCGACCACTCGGCCACTTCTGCTCCGCGTAAATAACGGACAACCTCAGCATCTGGAAGGCCCGTCGGCGTCGCCGCCGGGGAACTTGCCGAGAGCAGCAAACTGGCCACTAAAACAAACATGGATCAGTTCTCGTCAAATTTACGGGCGAAGAGTGCTTCCATCTCATTCATTAAAGCGCCCGCGCCCGCGCCCGAAGCCGTAAAGCGCAATCGAGATCCTTGGCCGGCCGCCAACATCATTAAGCTCATAATGCTCTTACCGTTTACCACTTCGTCGTCCTTAGCGACTTGGACCTCAATATCTGGGTAACGGTTGGCTAAACGAACAATTTGGGCGGCAGGACGGGTATGGATTCCCATGCGGTTTTGAACCACAAGTTCGCGTTCGGTCTGCTCAGGGGCTGGATTCATGGACAAAGGGGTGTGAAATGAGGGCAACTCATTACCCTTTGGGTCAAGGTTATTCACCCCGCCCTATTAGTGGCTTCACTTGACCTTCGGGCCGGGCCGTGTCCAATCGACACCTAACAACTGCCGTGGCCAAGCCTACCGCCCTTACACACCCTGAATCACTGAAGAACCCTGCGGGGCCTTCTGCTTTCGCCAAGGACCCTGCTAATGCAGGCCTAACAAAAGCCGATAAGGTAAAACTCTACACCCAGATGGCCCGGATTCGGCACTTTGAGCAGCGCTGCATTCGAACCTATCAACAAGGTAAAATTGGCGGCTTCCTTCACCTCTATGTTGGCCAAGAGGCTGTCGCTGTCGGCACACTTTCTGTCCTTGGCAAAAATGACCACCTGATCACTGGCTACCGCGACCACGGTCACGCCTTAATGGTTGGGATGGACATGAATAGTTGCATGGCGGAATTACAGGGCAAGGCGACGGGTTGCTCCAAAGGTAAGGGCGGCTCGATGCATTATTTCGCACCCGATAAAAATTACTGGGGCGGTCACGGTATCGTCGGCGGACAAGCCCCACTCGGCACCGGCATCGCCTACGCGTTAAAACAAAAAGGCCTCAAGGGTTGCTGCCTCGTCTACATGGGCGATGGCGCCGTCAATCAAGGGGCAGTCCACGAAGCCTACAACTTGGCCGCACTTTGGGATTTGCCCGTAATCTTCATTATCGAAAACAACGGTTACTCCATGGGCACTTCGCAAGAACGCTCCACGGCTCACCCTGGCTCCTTAGCCAAGCGCGCAGAGGGATACGGCATGGACTGGGATCTCGTCAACGGACACGACCTTTACGAAGTGCGCGCAAAGACGGCGGTTGCCGTGAAGCGTGCGCATGAAAAAAATCGTCCGACGGTTTTAGAAATCTTCACCTACCGTTACTTCGGCCACTCGATGGCTGACCCTGACAAAACGTATCGCGATAAAGAAGAGATCAAAGGTTACCGCGAAGAAAAAGATCCAATTAAGCTTTGGGAAAAAGAGCTTTTAAATGAAGGCGTGCTCACCGACGCGCTCGTTGCATCCATCAATGAAGCAGCTATGGAAGAGGCGAATAAAGCAGCCGATTTCGCCGACGCATCGCCCTACCCCACTGTCGAATCTATCACTCAGGATATTTACTGGGAAGAAGACAACCGCGGCAAAGACACCACGTCGCGCGGAACCATTATCTTTGAGTGAACTAAACTGCCGACATGCCTATCCTTTCATACCGTGAAGCCATCCGCGCAGCCATGCGCGAAGAAATGAAACGTGACGAAAACGTTGTCATCATGGGCGAAGAAGTCGCCCAGTTTAATGGTGCCTACAAAGTGACTGAGGGTTTGTTAAAAGAATTTGGCCCCAAGCGCGTCATCGATACGCCCATTTCCGAAGCAGGTTTTATCGGACTCGGTGTCGGTGCGTCGATGTTAGGCATCCGCCCTGTGATGGAGCTCATGTTCTGGTCCTTCAGCTATGTAGCCTTTGACCAAATCGTGAACAATGCTGGCAACATCCGCTACATGTCAGGCGGTTTGATTAACTGTCCGATTGTCATCCGTGGACCTGCCAACGGCGGAACCAACGTTGGCGCAACCCACTCACATACACCGGAAGCCATGCTTGCGGCCCATCCAGGCATTAAGGTTGTTTGCCCGGCGACACCTTATGACGCGAAAGGCCTCCTCAAGGCAGCTATTCGTGACAACGATCCCGTCTACGTCATGGAGAATACCATTCTCTATAACGACAAAGGCGAAGTCCCTGACGAAGATTACATTGTGCCTATCGGCGTTGCCGACGTAAAGCGCGCAGGCACAGACCTCACCATTGTGGCCCATGGACGAGCCGTCATCACCTCGCTGAAAGCTGCCGAGATTCTCGAAGCCGAGCACGGTGTCTCCGTTGAAGTTGTCGACCTGCGATCCATTCGCCCGCTTGACGAAGAAACCATCTTAGCGTCCGTGCGCAAAACGCACCGCGTGCTACTCGTCGAAGAGAATAAGCCATTCTGCGGTGTCGACGCCCAAGTCGCCTACATTATCCAGTCGAAAGCATTTGATGAACTCGATGCACCGATTGGTCGCGTCTCATCCATCGACGCTCCTCAGATTTATTCGAAACCACTCGAAGACGTTCAAATTCCTTCGCCTGCCCGCGTTGTCGAAGCTGCACTCAAAGTCCTCGCGTAATTTTACCACACCCAAACTTTAACACCGATGGCCGATATTATCGATATGCCCAAGTTGTCCGACACCATGACGGTGGGGACACTCGTGAAATGGAACGTCAAAGAAGGCGATACGCTCGCCTTTGGTGACATCCTTTGCGAAGTCGAAACCGACAAGGCCACCATGGAAGTACAAAATACTATTCCGGGTGTATTGCTTAAGATGTACGCGGCAGCTGGCGCTCAACTTCCTGTCGGCGCTCCGATCTGCGCGATTGGTAAAAAAGGTGAAGCAGCACCGGCTCCCGGCAGCACAAACGCTCCAACGCCCAAGGCAGAACCTGGCAAGGCCGCTGCGGTACCGCCCATTCCTGAATCCACCGGCGTGAGTTGCGCTCCACAGGCCATGGCATCACCTGCCGTCGCCACCACACAAACGGGCGAGCGCGCCAAAGCTTCGCCTTATGCAAAACGTATGGCCGAAAAAGCTGGCGTGAATGTTGCCGCCCTCAGTGGCACAGGCCCTGGCGGACGCGTTGTTGGCAATGATGTTCTCGCAGCTACCGCTGCACCTGCGAGCGCTGCTGGACCACTGAATGTTGCGGTTGCTGCACCGGCTGACGGTAAAGGCATTCAGGCAGATGCCGATGTCGCGGTCTCAAGCATGCGCCAAACAATTGCGCGTCGCTTACTCGAATCCAAGCTGACCGTCCCGCATTTTTATCTCGAAACCGAAGTCGACGCTGCCCCGCTTCTCGCCTTGCGCGAAACCCTCAATCGCCGACTCACCGAAGCCGGCGGAAAAGATGCGCTCAAGCTTTCAGTAAATGATTTTATCCTGAAAGCTTCGGCCGAGGCTCTCCGGCGCGTGCCAGCAGTGAATGCATCGTGGGCGGGCACCAACATTCGTACCCATGGCGCCGTGCACCTCGCCTTTGGCGTCGCCCTCGAAGACGGACTCGTCACCCCCGTCGTTCGTGATGCTCAGGCCAAATCACTGCGCGACATTGCCCTTGAAGCTAAAGCCCTGATTACAAAAGCGCGCGCGAAGAAACTTACACCTGCAGAGATGTCTGGATCGACGTTCACCGTTACTAACCTCGGCATGTATGGCGTGAGTGGCTTCTTTGGCATTATCAACGCACCGAACGCTGCCATCCTCTCTGTAGGCGCAACGGTACAGAAGCCCATCGTCGACGCCCATGGGCGTATCGTCGTTGGACAACGCATGATTGTGGGTCTCTCCGGCGATCACCGCGTGGTCGACGGCGCAACCGCAGCCCAGTTCCTCCAAGCACTTCGTCAAATGCTTGAAGAGCCTGCGCTCATGATGATCTAAGGCTTCACTCGCCCAACAAAAAGGCCCGCTCTCATGCGGGCCTTTTTGTTTACCGGCTATCGTGCCAGCGCGAGGTCGTAGAAGAAATTCCAGAAGGCCACAAAGAAGCCGAGGAGCATACCGAGGAAACAGAGCACGCGCAGGCGTGGCTTGTCAGGCTTATGCTTCTTGAAGTGAGCGAGCAGGACGGCGTTGGTAACGACGATCAGCAAGCCTATCACGATGTCGACGACATCTAAGTCCACGGTGACTTTTGCCATGCCCGACTTTATGCCGAAAGCCTCCTAGGGCTTCGAGTAAAATTTTTTAGAGCAGCCGCACCGAGGACAGGCCGCCGTCGATGCGAAGGACTTGTCCAGTCATGAAGCCACTGGCAGGTCCAAGGAGATGCTCCGCGGTAGCGGCGAGCTGATCAGCGTCGCCAACCCGCTGCAGTGGATGGCGCTTTGCTGCACCCGCTCGACGGGCGTCATCCGCGAGCAACGCACCCGCGAGAGGCGTGTCGGAGAGCGAAGGAGCGATGACATTAACGCGCACGTGCGGCGCCCACTCTGCGGCGAGTGAGCGAGCCAAGCCCTCAACCGCACCCTTCGCCGCAGCGATGCTCGCATGCATCGGCATACCTTGCACTACGGCGATCGTTGAGAAGAGCACGACCGAGCCGGAGCCCGATGCGCGGAGCGCAGGATGCGCAGACTGTAATGCGGCGACTGCACCGAGGAGATTAACGCGCAAGTCGCGCAGAAAGTCATCTGCAGTTAGTCTACCGAATGACTTAAGTGTAATTGTTCCAGGACAGTAAACGAATCCATCGAGGCGCTCGGGCCAAACGAGCGCGCCCGGCGACTCAGCATCAAATGGCTGAACGTGGACGCCGAGCTCAGCAAGTGGACCAGCCGTGCGGGCTGCGGCATGGACGGTGTGACCAGCGGCAATGAGGCGTCGGGCTAGAGCCAGACCGATACCAGAGTTGCCGCCGACAAGTGCGTAAGTGCAAGACATGCCAACATCGTCCGAGGTAACCGAACTGGGTCAAGTGGCAGGTGAAAAAGATAACCTAGAGCGGCCTTCTTTTACTACCACCGCTAGCACCGCTAGTACCGCTAAAATACCTCAGCGCTTCTTATCAAGGTTGGCTTTCAGGTCTTCAGCCGAGAGATGCGATTCGACGCCGCCTACGGGGACTTCAGCCTTAGCAGTCCAGAGGATCGC
>CANHHS010000014.1 GCA_947460445.1 Opitutia bacterium
AGCCAACCGTCCAACTTACGGATGCTCAATTTCGCGAATCAATGCCTCGATTTAGCTAAGTCTCTGCTTCAGCAGAACCTACCAATGATTGCGGCTGATGGTACATTGATACCGGCAGATGGAGAAAGCATGCGAGCAGATGAGCCTGGCCACGTCGCGCTTGCACTCGGTGAATATTTTCGTGCGACCCACGAGACCACTATCGGCAAGGTTGACCTTATCGAACTCACTGTTCGTTGCATCAAGGCGCAGCTCAATATTCGAGAAGGCTCAGATAACGGATTGGCCTACGCTTGCCTAGGACTTCTCTCGTTCGGTACGTCTAAAGATCGCAATGCAGTCTGGGACAAACTCGACGCACCCACGCGTAAGCTTATCGCCGAACGTCTGGCCGTAACCACCCGACACGACAACCACTTTCAGGCCTTTGATATCGCCAAGGCAGTCTGTCGTTTCTCGCTTGGGATGACGGAAAAAGATGAAACCCCTGCTTTGGTCGATCGCATGATCGAAGCCATCAACGCTAATTCGACCGGTGGATTCTTTGATGACGCACCTAAAGTCGGTAACCCAGAAATATTAGGTGGCTGCTACGACCTCTACGGTCTCGTTGCCCTTATCTTTAGCCGACAAGCTTTGCAGTTACACACTTCGGTAACAGTGCGCGATGCCAAGCTCCCAAAACTCCGGGCTCACGCAGAGAAGTATGTTCGCATCCTACTCGAATCGACACGCGAAGACGGTATGGGGTGGTCGTTTGGACGCGGCATTGGCGCCTACGGTCAGATGCACCCGATTACCGTACTTCTTCAAGCCCTCCGCGACAAGTGGGTGCCGGCTGACAAGGAACCTCAGGCACGTGACCTTGTTCGCCGTCTCTTTACTTGCTTCTTTGGAACTTACGTCGACCTCGAACACGGCGTTCTTATTATTCGCGACACAGAGCGTGATACCATCCCTGGTCACACAACGCGCATGGCAAACTTCGATGCCGCTCGCTACCTTTCTCAGTGGTCACGTCTCGCACAAACTGTCGGCGGTGCCCTCCCCTCAGTTCCTACGGCAGGCGCGAAATCAAGCTGCCGCTACTTCCTCTTCGATCGTGGTCGCAAAGAACAAGGCCTGTGCGTATACAGTGACCCAGCAAGCGGTCTGTTTATCCAACTCCCACTCGTCTCCGCTGGAGGCCGTGCGCTGACCGATACCCTCGCCTTCCCGCACATGCCTGGCGTCATGGACTGGCCGGTGAATGCGGCAGTACCTGCCTTTATACCTCAGTTGACGATTAACGGCCGCACTATTACCCCTTCCTTTTACGGAAGTAACGTCCAAGTAGCCATGGGCTCCCGCGGAGCCTATAATTTCCGCTATGAACAACCCGAGCTCATCGATACGCATGAGCACTTCTTGCCCAACGTCGGAGGATTCAAAGTCGACTGGGAATTTATGGGCGGAAAAATTATCGGACGTTTCCTTCTACAAGTACGTACGAACGTAACCCTTGAAAACTTCCGACTCGTTGTACCTATTGCGGGACCACACAGTCGGATGAATCCACACGGTGCATTTCAACTGGGCGGCGAATATCATCGCTGCGAACTCATCCGCGACGACTTCCATGCTGCGTGGGGTGAAATCGAAACCGTCTCCGAAGATCCACAACATCGAACGTGCTGGGGTAAGGTTCATTACTATCAAGTTCTCGAACGTGACCACCCGATGCCTTTACGTGCTGGACAGAATTACGCCTTCGAAATCGCCTACCAGCCTGACGTCACCAAGGCATAAGTGACGAAGCGAAGTTGAGTCGGAATCAAGAACCGCGGCCAACGGATTGACTGCGCTCATTCCCATCGGGCATCCGACTTGCACGTTCGCACTAAATCCCCCACCTTTCGGGCGATGTCTAAAGGACGATTCTATCTAACAACGGCGATTGATTACGCCAATGGTGCGCCCCACCTCGGCCACGCCTACGAAAAAATCCTCGCCGACGTCATCGCCCGCCACCAACGGATGCGCGGCAAAGATGTCCATTTTCTTACGGGGCTGGATGAGCATGGTCAAAAAGTTCAACAAACCGCTGAGCGCCAAAAACAAGATCCGCAAATCTTGTGCGATGGTGTGGCCGCGCTCTTCCGTGAAATGCTCAACCTATTAAATATTTCTAACGACGACTATATTCGCACCACCGAACCTCGCCACAAGAAGGTCGTTCAATCACTGCTTCAGAAACTTTTCGATGCGGGTTTGATCTATCGCGCTGAATACACGGGCTTCTACTCCGTTCGCCAGGAACAGTTCCTGCATGACAAAGACCGCAAGGAAGATGGCAGTTGGCCTGAAATATTTGGTGAAGTCACCCAAATCACCGAAGCGAATTACTTCTTCCGTCTCGCCCAATTTCAACCCTGGCTACTCGAGCACCTGCAATCCCATCCTGACTTTATCTATCCAAGGTTCCGCCAAAACCAAGTCGTTGAGTTCTTAAAAGACCCTATCAATGACCTCTGTATCTCACGCCCAAAAACACGTTTAACGTGGGGCATCGAGCTACCATTTGATAAAGATTACGTCACTTACGTCTGGTTTGATGCGCTCGTGAATTATTATTCAGGCGTTGCCGACAAGGATCGTTGGCCAGCGGATGTGCATGTCATCGGCAAAGACATCCTCGTACCACCACACGCCGTCTATTGGCCATGTATGCTGAAAGCACTCGGCCTCGAACCACCCCGTCGAATCGTTGTCCATGGCTGGTGGAATATTGCGGGCGCCAAGGCCTCCAAAAGCGCGGGTAACGCCATCGATACACTCGACTTAGCACGTAAGCACGGTGCGGATGCCTTCCGCTACTTCCTGATTCGCGAAATGACTGTTGGTCAAGATAGCGAATTTACCCAGACACAATTCGAAACACGTTACCGCACTGACTTAGGGAATGATTTAGGGAATCTGCTCAATCGCTTACTCAATATGACGGGTCGTTATGCGAACGGTATTGTGCCAGAAGCCACACTCGACGAGGGTCCTGAACAAGCGGTGCGTGAACTTTGGGCCACGACTGCTACGAAATACTTAGCCTTGAGCTCCGACTACCAACTCAAGGAGTCGCTCGAAGACCTTTGGATATTTATCCGATCGCTGAATGCCTACATCGAAGCCCGGGCACCGTGGAAACTTGGGAAATCTGAAGACCCGACTGATAAGGCACGGCTACAAAGTTGCTTAGCACATATTGCGGAAGGTTTACGACTGACGGCTACTGCCTTGGCGCCTGTCATGCCCACCATCTCCCAGAAGCTCCTAGCAGACTTAGGTATGCCCGCAGCTACGACTTTTGAAAACACCCTTCAGTGGTCCAGTGCCTTGAAAGGTAAGAAATTGGCCGAAAAAGATATTTTATTCCCCCCTATTATCGACGCTGAAACATCAGCGAAAACTTAAGTGCGGTATTTGCGATAAAGCCTTATCGCATTATTCTCTACCCCATGACCGTCGATATCGCCAAGGCTCTCCGCCAAGAACTTAGTTCTGCGGAAACTACGCGAGCAGGTCTCGGGTATCTCTCACTGACTTTTGCTGTCCCGACCCTCGATGCGCTGGCAGTGCTCGAGACCCTCAACGAATCGGGTCCCCGTACTTATATGGAAACGCCTGCGGGAGGCATCGCCTATGCTGCTGGCGCCCCTGTGGAATCCTGGGAAGGCTCAGGCATCGATCGTTTCATTGATGCCGATAACTGGATTAAAAAACTTTCCGGTAAAATTACTTCGGTTGGACGTCCTCCACGGATCTGTGCACGTTTTCCATTTCACCCAGGTACTGAAGACACCAAACAAACGTCGCGTCTCTTTCTTCCGAGTTGGCAAGTGCTGACGGTGCGTGGTCACACTGAAGTCACATTAGTGGAGCCTGCCAACGTAGGAGCTGCCGAGCGTCTCGCGGTGAGAGCTGAACCATTTCAGCGATTCGTCTATAAAGCGGGTCGTGGTAACCAAGAAGCACATGAATCACCTGTACTCAATGAAGTCGGTGGGTCTTGGTTCCCTTCAGCCGTCCGTCGCGCGACTGAACTTATTCGGGAAGGTGCCTTCGAGAAAGTAGTCCTGACGCGTGCCTTTGACTGGCGGAGAACCACAGCCTTTGATCCTTATGCGACGCTACATCGCCTGCGTAGCGCCAATTCGGTCTGCCACGCTTACTTGGTCGACAGCGCAGGCGGAACCCTGGTCGGTTCAACGCCCGAAACCTTACTCGCCGTTCATCAAGATGAATTACGCACCGAAGCGGTCGCAGGAACAACGCGTCGTGGAGCCTCACCATCCGAAGATGCCGCCCTTGCCGATGCTTTACTCGCGAGTGAAAAAGATAACCGCGAACACAATGTGGTGACGGCTTCAATCCTTCGGCGATTAAACATGGTCGGCATCGAAGGCGCTGTAACCAGCAAGCCTGAGCTCTTGCGACTGGGTAAAGTCATGCACTTGCGCACGCCCGTCATTGGTACACTTCCATCGACACGTCGATTCTTGGAAGTTGCCGGCGAACTTCACCCAACTCCCGCCGTTGGCGGTAAACCACGCTTGCAGGCCTTGCCGTTTATTCCGGGCTTTGAACCCCATGATCGCGGGCTGTATACCGGTGCGGTCGGATGGATTGGCTTAGATGGACGTAGTGGCGAATTGATTGTCGCACTCCGTTGTGCTGAACTCTCTGGGGCAAGGGCACGTGCCTATGCAGGTGCTGGCATTGTCGACGGTTCGGATCCTGCAGCTGAGGCGACTGAAACGGAAATGAAGTTACGGACGATTTTAGACTCCCTCGTCTAAAGGCATCTCAAAGAAGTCAGCGCCGACCGTTAGGGTAATTCCTTGTTTAGTCTTTCGTTCATCCGACTTTCGTATCATTGGTCTTCAAGTTCGCGTATGCCATTATCTGTCCGCATCATCCCCTGCCTTGACGTCCATGCTGGACGCGTGGTCAAGGGCGTGCGCTTCGAAGAGTTGCGTGACGCCGGCGATCCCGTCGCGGTTGCGGCAGCCTATGAAAAACAAGGCGCAGACGAGCTTGTATTCCTCGATATCACCGCTTCGAGCGATGGACGTAAGACCATGATCGAGGTTGTTGAACGTACCGCGGATCAAGTCTTCATGCCACTCACTGTCGGGGGTGGTCTCCGCTCAGTTGAAGATATCCGCACCATGCTTCATGCCGGCGCCGATAAAGTCTCTCTCAACACTTCCGCAGTTAAAGACCCTGAACTCGTACGCAGTGCTTCCCGAACATTCGGCAATCAATGTATCGTTGTAGCGATTGATGCTAAACGTGTGGCACCCGGGAAATGGGAAGTGTTTACCCATGGCGGACGCAACTCAACGGGCATCGACGTGGTCCAATGGGCACGGCAGATGCGCGCATATGGTGCTGGCGAACTTTTACTAACGAGTATGGATGCCGATGGCACCCAAGCTGGGTATGACATCCCCCTCACGCGCGCAGTCTGCGATGCGGTTGACATCCCTGTGATTGCTTCGGGTGGCGCTGGTAACTTGGACCATTTAACTGACATACTGCGCGACGGGCATGCGAGTGCCGTGCTCGCAGCTTCCATCTTCCACTTCGGAACCTATACGGTACGCCAAGCTAAAGAGCATCTCAAGGCAGCTGGGCTACCCGTAAGACTCTAAGGCCTGCTAGGCCTTCTTGGTGACAATCAATTTGTCGACGCGGTGACCATCCATGTCGACGACCTCGAAGGACAGTCCGGCGGCATTGACCACATCACCTTCTTCAGGAAGACGTCCCAGTGCCCGTTGCAAGAATCCTGAAAGTGTGGTGAAACGCCCGGTACCTTCTTCCGGCAGCGGCGTTGTCATTCCGATTGCTTGGCGGAATTGTTCGATGTGCAAGACGGCGTCAACGAGCCACGAACCGTCCTCTCGTCGTCGGACCTTTAAGTGACGTACAGCCGCAAGTTCACCTGGCAATTCGCCCACAATACGTTCGAGTACATCGTTCAGAGATACGACACCGCGAACTCGGCCAAATTCGTCGACGACGAGCGCGAGGTGAATTTTTTCTGTCCGGAATCGTTCGAGTAATTGCGTGGCCGTTGTTGATGGGGAGACGCTTGGTGCATCCGTCACTAAATCGCGGACAACCGCAGTACCCGTTAGCGCGAGGTTAGACCAAAGGCGCTTCACCGAAACCACCCCAAGTGCTTTATCGGGTGTACCCCGGAATACTGGGAACCAACTATGGCCCGATGCGACAACCTTGCGCCAATTCACTTCATCGGGATCTGCTAAGTTTAACCAGATAACGCGGTTGGAAGACGTCATCAGCTGTTCAGCCGTAGTGGTGTCTAAGGCTAAGGCGCCCGAAACCATGCGACGTTCACCCTCATGAAACACACCACTGGCAATACCCTGGTCAATCAACAGGCGCACTTCGTCCTCGCTGACTGTCTCACCGCTTGAACGTGTCTGCCCAAACAACCTGAGGATAAAGTCGGCAACCCAGCTCATACTCCGAATCAATGGCGCAGCTACCGTCGCAGCCGCATGCATAACCCAGGCAAGGTTGAGTGCAAAATATTCAGGGTGAAATAATGCGAGTCGTTTTGGAATAAGTTCTCCAAATAAGACCGTCGAAGAACCGACGAGGAACGACACAAGCGCTTCCGAAGCGTGATGCCCATGCAGGCGAAGCCATTCAATGGGGAGTGCTTCAATCCACGGACGTACTTTGACGGCTAAGGGCGCACCTGCATAGATTGACCCAATGACTGCTGCAAAAGTGATCCCCGTTTGCACCGTTGAAAGAAAACGGGTTGGTTGAGCAATGAGCTCCAATGCGCGTTGTGCGCGTCGACTACCTTTGGCCGCAAGCTGACTGAGTTTGTTGCGATTGACAGATACCAAAGCCATTTCAGCCATAGCGAAGACCGCTGTGGCGAGGATGGATAGACTGATGAGGAGTATTTCCAAAGAGCGTTAACGGTGAACCGTGGGGGCTTACTCGTCAAGTAACGCACAGAACTCACTTGCAGTTAGGTACTTGCAAAGCATTAAGGTGGGATGGTTATCGTCGTTCAACGCGTCTTACAGGCTTCGGTAACCGTCGAAGGACGTACCGTCGGTTCAATTGGGCAAGGCCTTTTGCTCCTCGTGGGCATCGCCAGCGGCGACACGACAGCCCAGGCCGAAAGCCTAGCGAACCGGATTCGCAAACTGCGTATCTTCGAAGATGCCGAAGGCAAAATGGGCCTCGATCTCGTCGATGCCAAAGGCGCAATCTTAGCCGTGAGTCAGTTCACCTTGTTGGCTGACTTCTCGAAAGGCAATCGACCGTCATTTCATCATGCCGCTAAACCGGAAGAGGCACGTCCCGTCTTTGATGCATTTGTGGAAGCATTACGACGTGAGACGGGTGTGGTTGTTGCAACGGGTGAATTTGGCGCCGACATGAAGGTAAGTCTCGTTAACGACGGCCCGGTGACGTTTGTACTCGAAGGTTAAGCGTGATCGTAAGTGTTTCATCCTTCCCCTACCCTCCACAGTCTGACTTAACTCATGACATGGAAGGTTCGTTCGACGCAGTCGTAGTGGGGAGCGGCATTGGTGGTCTGAGTTTCGCACTCAAACTAGCCGAAGCTGGGCTGTCCGTTGCCGTCGTTACCAAAAAAACCAAATCAGACTCCAATACGAATTGGGCCCAAGGCGGCATCGCCTGTGTCACTGATCCGGGAGATTCTTTTGCAAATCACATCAACGATACATTAGCCGCCGGCGACGGGCTTTGTGATCGTACTGTCGTCGAAGCTATCATTGCAGCAGGACCTGCGCGTGTAAATGAACTCATCGCATGGGGTGTAGAGTTTGAACGTACATCGACAGGGTCTCCCGATCTCGGCCGTGAAGGCGGTCATACCCAACGGCGTATCTTACACGCACGCGACATGACCGGTCGTGCGATTGAGTCTGCCTTATTACGTGCGGTCGCTGCCCGTCCCAATGTTAAGGTACTCGAGCACCACCTCGCAGTTGACCTTATTACAGATGGAAAGCTCGGCTTAACCGACCCAGGGCGCACCGCTGACCGTATCCGCGGTCTCTATGTACTCGATACACGCACGACTAAAGTTGTGACCTTTGCAGCACCCGTCGTTGTCTTGGCAACGGGCGGCGTTGGCCAGGTCTACCTCTATACAACGAATCCCGACATTGCTACCGGTGACGGTATTGCGATGGCCTATCGCGTAGGGGCGGAAGTACGCGATATGGAATTTGTACAATTCCACCCGACGGCACTCTTCACAGCTGATGGCGGCCGAGCACTCATCTCTGAAGCCGTTCGCGGCGAAGGAGCTATTTTACGAGATGCGAGCGGACATGCCTTCATGGCCGACTTCCACCCTCAGGCTGATCTCGCTCCGCGGGATGTCGTCGCCCGGGCAATCGATACTGTGATGAAGCGGGCGGGCTCAACCCATGTACACCTCGACGCGCGACACTTCGTCCGAGGGCATTTCGCCAAGCGATTCCCAAGCATCTACGACACATGTCTCAAGGCAGGCATTAACCCTGAAGAACAACTCATGCCGGTCGTTCCAGCCGCACACTACCTTTGCGGCGGTGTCGCAACCGATCTCGCAGGGCGAACAAGCATTCGTGGCCTATTTGCCGTGGGCGAAGCAGGGTGCACCGGCTTGCATGGTGCCAATCGACTTGCGTCGAACTCCTTACTCGAAGCTGTCGTCATTGCGCACGATGGAGCTGTAGCTGCGGCAGAGATTGTAAAGTCGGTGCAGCCTGAAACCATAAAATTACCCGCATGGGTCGATGGCAGTGCAATCAACCCAGACGAGCGCGTTGTCATCGCACATAATTGGGATGAACTCCGTCGCGCCATGTGGGACTATGTCGGGATTGTACGAACGGATAAACGTCTCGCGCGTGCGGCTTCACGTATACGCACGCTCTCCGAAGAAGTTGGAGAATATTATTGGAACTTCCGAGTTGAACCTAAGCTACTCGAACTACGCAACTTGGTGCTTATCGCGGAACTCATCGTAACATGTGCACAGCAACGTCGTGAGAGCCGTGGCCTCCACTACACGATTGATTACCTTGAGAAGCTCCCTGAAGCACGACACTCCTCGACGCGCAAAGGATGAGTCTTAAAATCGCTATCGTCGGCACAGGTGCTGTGGGCGGATGGTACGGAGCCCTACTCGCAGCCGATGGACATGAAGTTAGGTGCTTGGCCCGACGCGATGCTACCATTTTGAATGAGAAAGGCATCCGCTTGATTCAGCGCGGAAGCGAGAAGGTCCAGCGCATCGCCCTAGCCTCTTCGAATCCTGAAGCCATCGGCATGGTAGACCTTGTTGTGGTAGCCGCCAAGACGACTGCGAATGCTAACTTGGCTCAATGGATTAAACCCATGTGCGGCCCGCAAACCGTTCTACTCACCCTGCAAAATGGTATGGGTAACGCCGAGGTCTTAACACAGATTGTCGAACCTAGCCGTGTCGTCGCTGGACTTTGCTTCGTGTGTATCAATCGGACAGCACCTGGCGTCATTGAAAACATGCTACCCGGCTACATCCGGATGGCCGCCGCCCAAGGCCCCATTCACGATAACGTTCGTAAGTGCGTGGATATTTTTTCGCATGCAGGTGTCGACTGTAAGGCTGAGGATTCGCTCGACGCCGTTCTCTGGAAAAAACTGTGTTGGAATATCCCTTTCAACGGACTTGCCATCGCGGCAGGTGGCGTGACTACGGATCGTATCTTATCGGAGCCAGCTCTGCGCGCACGTGCACGCAGCTTGATGCAGGAAGTCCAATCAGCGGCAGCCGCATGTGGTGTACCGTTTTCACACGAACACCTAGAACGACAATTCACGGTCACCGAGACCATGGGAGCTTACCGCCCCTCGAGCCTCATTGATTACCTTGAAGGCAAAGAGGTAGAGATTGATCCGATTTGGGCTATACCCCTTGCGCGCGGACAAGCGGTTGGCGTATCGATGCCTGAACTGAGCAAGCTACTCTCAGAAATCCGTGTGCTCGTCGCTAAACGTAAACAGGGCTAAATAGCCCCAGGGTTACTTTAGCCTTACAGGAGCTAAGGCAGGTGTCGCTTCAGGGAGTGCCCGGAAGAGTGCGGCAATTTCTGAATGAACGCGGGCCTCTGTCCATAAGACCTCAGACCAACCTTTGATTGAACGCGCCGAAAAGATACGGTCACCTTCAGCATTAAATACTGAAACAGAAAGTGTGTAGACGCGCTCAGTCTTTCCATTCGTCGTGGTTTCATTTCCGATCAGCCAGGCAGCTCGTACAGTCGCATCGGCGGTACCGTCTTTCGTAACTGTATAGCCTCTGGCGGTAACGGAGCGTTGAATGGCCTCTTGAACCGTTGACTCCAAATTCTGTGTGGTGCTCGAACTTGAGCCGGAAATAACAGGTGTAACATTCAGGTTACGAACCTTGGCCAAGTCTGCGGAATGGTCAGGACGTGAGCTACAGGCACAAAGAATGACAGCCCCTGTGAGCCAAAACGATACCCTGAGCATCGATTTCATATGCGAATAACTAGCCGAATAACTTGCTGAAACAAGCAAGTTTGTGGGAATAGCCCAAGGTTGACCCCGGGTCTCCGCCAGCGTGTTCTAAGGGCCATGGCGGTGCCGATTCCACCCGCAGGCGTCTCGCTCGATATTGCGGGCACCTTGCTCTTTCCCCACCCCTCCGTGGGAGGCGTTTACGCGAAGGTTGCACGGGCTCATGGACATGAAATTGACCCCTCAAAACTCGACGAACGTTTTCCGACGGCACTCAAGTCGACCCGCAAAGAAACTGGGTCGAAAGAACGCTGGGCGGAGATTGTCGAACGAACGTTCGCAGGGAGTATCCCTCAGAGTGCCATGGCCTCCGTCCAGGCTGGATGTTGGGATGCTTTTGGCCGCGGGGAGTCTTGGCGGATGGCGCGAGGCACCCTTATCGTTCTGACGCAGTTGCGCTTCCTTGGGCTGAAGATTGGGGCGCTCTCCAACGCCGATGAACGGATGCGTCAGGTACTCGCAGATAAAGAGCTTCTCGATCGGTTCGATTCGGTGATGTTAACAGACGGTGTTAGCGCCGCCAAACCTGACCCAGCTTCCTTCGGAAAAATGGCCTATAATCTTGGCTGTAAAATCGAACAGCTCGTTCACGTCGGGGACGGACTTGAAGAAGATGCTCGCGGCGCAAACGCGTGCGGAGCCCATGGAATCTGGGTTACAGAGGGGCCAGCACCTGAAGGCATCCACCGCATTCCACGATTAACCGCCCTCCCAGAAGCCATTCGTGATCGAATGCTTCCGCCATCTGTTGGTAAAAAGTTATCCCGTACGGGGCGCAATCTCATCGCGAATCTACGCGGGCATCCCGAAGAGAAAAGTCGGTCTAACGACAGAGCTGTTCGAAGCATTGATCAAGCCGTTGAAGAAGCTGTTAAGCGACTCGGCATTGACCGTCCCGTCCCTGAACATGCAATTAGCGCAGCCTGGGCCAAACTCTTACCGCCTGCACTGGCCCGCAGAACCGCAGCCCTACGTATCCTTCCAGACGGTAAATTGATGATCCAGTGCGAAGGCGCCATCGTCAGGTCCGAGGTCGCATTTCTAAGTCGGTCATTGCTTGCTAAGATACGCGAACTACCTGGCTGCAGCCACATAAAGGCGATTGGATTCGTGGTAGGATAACGGGGCTCCTTAGCTCAACGGGACATCTACAAGCTGAGCATTTTAGGCCACTTCGAGGCCTGCATAAACTTATGTAAAAATATGTGGGATGGGCCGAAAGCTACGCGACGGGTTCCAAAGCCCCATTAATTCTAGCTAAAGCCCAATTTACCTATTCATGGACCCTCGGTTTTTAGGGTGGGAATAACATGGGAATAACCTTGCCACCCCTTTGAGTGCCAAGTTGATACATCTTAACCACAAACGGATATGCTCAAGCGCCTCCCCGGCCTCTTCACTCACGCGATTGGCATCGACCTCGGTACAGCCAATACCCTCGTATTCCTAAAGGACCGCGGGGTTGTTCTTCGCGAACCCAGCGTAGTCGCTATTCGCACCTCGACCCGCAAGCCGATTGCGGTCGGTAACGACGCCAAGATGATGCTTGGGCGTACCCCAGGGGATATCCTTGCACTGCGCCCGATGAAAGACGGCGTCATTGCCGACTTCGAAATCAGCGAACACATGCTTCGCTACTTTATTGGTAAGGTCGCCAAGAAGTCTCTCTTCACCAATCTCGTCGTCGTCATCGCTGTTCCTTATGGCATTACCGCCGTCGAGAAACGTGCCGTGATGGACTCTGCCTACCGTGCTGGCGCGGACGATGTCATCACTATCCCAGAACCCGTCGCTTCGGCGATTGGTGTCGGCCTTCCCGTTGAAGAGCCAGCAGGTTCAATGATCGTGGACATTGGTGGTGGTACTACTGAAGTCGCCATTCTTTCGCTCGGCGGTATCGTCCACGCTCGCTCCATTCGTGTCGGTGGCGACGAATTCGACAATGCGATCACCAATTACGTGAAGCGTTCTTACAATTTAATCATCGGTGAGCGTACGGCTGAAGAAATTAAGATTAAGATCGGTTCAGCTTACCCGCTTGAACAGGAAATGACGATGGAAGTTAAGGGTCGTGACTCCGTCACCGGCCTCCCTCGCCAACTCCACCTCACCTCTCAAGAAGTACGTGAGTCCATGATGGACAACCTCAATGCCATCATTGACGCCGTCAAAGCTGCCCTCGAGCGCTGCCCCCCACAGCTCGCTGCCGACTTAGTCGACCGCGGTATTGCCCTGGCAGGTGGTGGTGCCCTCATCCGTGGTATCGACCGACTTATTTCTGAAGCCACTGGCTTGCCTGTCTTCGTTGCTGAAGACCCGCTTTGCGCTGTGGTGAATGGTACCGGCAAGATTCTGTCTAATTCGTCGCGCTGGGGCGGCGAGTAATTGCTTCGTCCATCGTGAGCACGAACCCTGTCCAGCGTCTACGCGGACCTTTGGTCGTGCTTGGTTTAATCTTTGCGACTTGGCTCATCTTACCAACGACATTTCGCATCTTCACACGCGAAGCCTTTGCAGAGTTTCAAGCCCCCGCACTCGGGCTTGCCTCACGTAGTCGCGAGCTCGTGCGTTATTGGGAACTCAATAGCCGCGACACCGAAGAACTTTCTGCGGCCGGTCGCGATCTAGCACGTGCCGAGGCCGGCTTAGAATTGCGCCTGCGCGAACTGGAATCCGAAGCCTCCGAGAACCGTCGCCTGCGATCAATGTTGGCCGCACCCACCCCGCCGGAGTTTCGAACCATCGTCGCCCGGGTTGCTGTTCGCGAATCTTCATCATGGTGGACGCGTATGACTATTCGCCGTGGTCGCACCGATGGCGTTCGCCCAGGATGTCCAGTTGTCTTTGGTGATTGTGTCGTCGGACGAGTTGCTGCGGTGCATGTCGACACAAGTGAAGTCGAACTCATCACCAGTCCGGGCTTTCGCTGTTCTGCGTTTATTGAAGGCGATCAAAGCAACCGGACTGTACTTGTAACGGGTGAGCCTGACCTTCCGTTTACTGCGCCCACGGCACGCGTCACTTTCATTCCTTACGAATACACCCCGCCTGCCGGACAAGTCGTCCGTGTCGTCACCACCGGACTCGGCGGACTCTACCCTCGCGGCTTACGCCTCGGCACTCTTTCACCCGAACTCGAAGAGACCCCGCAAGGCGCTTACCGCAACGGCACACTCCAGCCCGGCCGCGAACTTCTTTCTTTACGGGAAGTTTCCGTACTGGTTCCGACTGAACCCCAGCCCTACGAGGAACTACGATGAGTCCATCCTTGGGCTGGCTGATTGCACTGGCCACTTGCTACCCTTGGTTACTCGCCGGTGATTTACTCAGCGATCTCACCGCAACTTGGCATCTGCTCGTATTCCTTCCAGGCACGCTCTTAGTGACACCTTTTCTGTACCTGCGTACATGGCAAGCCGTACTCCTTGCGGGTTGTGTTGGACTTGCCTTTGAAGCTCGCCGACCGATCGCTCCAGGAACTTTTGCGCTATTATTAATGATCGTTTCTGTCGTCGCGGTGGCTTGGCGTGATCGACTGAATTCAAAACCAGCGTGGTTGGCGGGAGTGACCCTCAATATGTTGGCCTGTGCACTCGCATTACCAACATCACTCGCACAAACACAAACGTGGACATGGTCACAGTGGATTTGGTCTTACCCACTCGAAATAACTTTTGCAGGTCTCGTAGCGTTCATTTTGCACCGCCCGATTACAGCCTGGCAGACTCGCCTTCTCGAACACTCGGGTATGCATAAAATTCAGGAAACATGATAGCGCCTGAACCAGAGCCAGACGACAGCTCCGTCACGCTCGTGCCCTCAGCCCGGAGCAACCGCTCTCGCATCCTGAAGTTGACGCTAATCGGGGTAGCAGGTCTCACCTATTTACTTTTAGGTTTAATCTACCGGCAGCTGATCCAAGGCGAGCTATTCACCAATCAACACGAACGACAGATTCGCCACGCCATCCTCATCCCTGGCACGCGCGGTCGCATCTATGACCGTAATGGCTATATCTTAGCGGACAATCGGGTGCGGATGAGTGTGAATATTGATCTCGGTAAACTACGCGGACCCATTTTACGCGAACAGCGCCGTCTCAATCTCCAAGCTAAAGCTAGCAACCCGAGCGCTAAGCCCGATCTCGAAGCCTTACTCAATCAAGCCCGCCTGAATATCGTCCAAGGCCTTCTCGATAAAGTAAACCGCGCCTTATCGACCCGGCAGAAACCAATTAATTTACAGGTCAACGCCAAGGCACTGGCCGTCCACGTCCGCGATCGACGTACCTTCCCTTTTCAAGTTGTCACGGATCTCGGTGCCGTCAGCAAAAACACCGATGAAATGTTTGCCCGTTTCGTCGAGCAGATGCCCAACGATGATGTTCTGCGACTCGATCATGAAATCGTACGCTATTACCCCGAAGGCGAAATGGCGGCACATATTCTTGGTTATGTTCGCGAACATAAAACTGTCGAAGACACGAATGGGGCCTCGGGCGCAGCCCAAAAAGAAGCAGACCTACGCACAGAATTGGGCGAAAAGTATAACCTAGGTATAAACAGTTTCACGACCGACAAAGTACTCACCGGTGAGCGCGGCATCGAACTAACATTTGAAGGCGTTCTTGCGGGGACTTCTGGTTACCAGATTTGGGAACGTAACATTATGGGCTATACCCGTAAATTACTTGGACGCAAAGATCCCAAGCAAGGATCCCACATTGTTTTATCGATCGATAAAGATATTCAACGCGCAGCTGAGCAGCTTTTAAATTCTGTCAAAGACCCTCACGGCCAACCCCTCAATGGTGCGGCGGCAATGATTGACATCGAGACAGGCGAAATTCTGGCGATGGCCACGGCGCCGAGCTTCGACCCAAATCGCATGGTGGGTCGCATTAGCTCCGACTACTACGATGACATTTCTGATCGCGGTGGCTGGATTAACCGCGCCACCCAAGGCCTCTACCCTCCAGGCTCAACCTTCAAGCTCATCAATGCGATTGCGGGCCTTCGCTGTGGCGCGGTGCGCTACGATTCAGTGCTCGATTGCGGTCCATTTGAAATGATTGGCAATCGTGCCTACCCTGAACACACGCCCGAAGGTTATGGCCCGACAGACCTCGAGAAGATGCTTATCGTTTCCTGTAACGTTTGGAATTACCAGGTGGGCTTGAGGACGGGTATCGACCGCATTGCCGCAGAGGCTAAACGCTTCGGACTTGATGAACCCTTATTGGTCAGCCCGATGGATGGCTTATCTGAATACAGAGAAATCGCTCGCGGAATGATTATCCCCACGCCTGCCATCAAACAAAAACGTGAAGGTTCTTCATGGACGCAAGGTGACACCGCCAACACCTCCATCGGGCAAGGCCTGTTCCGCACCACGCCACTCCACATGGCTGCCTTCATTGCTTCATTCGCACGCAATGAGACGCGCACCAACCTGACTCTTATTCACGACCCCGGACGGCAGCTTTCTCAAAAAGGAAACGAAACGACAGGGCTCACCGCCATGCAACGTTCGACCTTTATCGAAGGCATGACCCGATGCGTCGAAGAAGGCACCGCGAAGCCCGTGCAGATTCCCGGCATACGCATCGCCGCAAAAACAGGTACGGCTGAATATTACCGCGAAGGGCAAAAGGCTCACTTAGCTTGGACCTTAGGTTTTGCACCTGCCGATCATCCCCGTGTCGCCTTCGTGGTCTGCATTGAAGGTGAAGATATGACGAGTTGGGGCGGCGCCACCGCTGGCCCAGTCGCAAGGGGCATGCTCTTGTCATGGATTAAACGTGAGATGCCTGCAGCCACTCCCGCCGAAGAACCCGCGGAAGAGCCTGCCCAGTAAATTAGCCTATCCGCTTAAGCGATATAGACGAGAGCTCCCGACGGCACGGCATCGAAAAGCTCCGTAACATCGTCATCCGAAAGTAAGATACAGCCGTGACTATTCGGTTGCCCGAGTTTGGCTGCTTGATTTGTGCCATGAATATACACAAAGCGCGAATGGGTATCCACCAATTGTCCGTGCGCATCCTTGCCTTTGTTGTAACCCACCTCCAAACCATCGAGACGTAGAATCCGCGTGGTGATTAAGTTGTCGTCGGGTGTCGACCAATCCTTGGAGAGCGTACCCGTCGGTACGCGTGCTTTAAATACCATGCCATGCACAGCACCTGCGCCAATCCGTTCGAGGATCCGGTGGAGCCCCGTCGGTGTACACAATGAATCAGCCACGCAACCAACCCCTGCACGTGCCGTACTGACCTTATAAGTCCGTAAATGCTTACCCGAGCGAAAGTGGTCTAATGTTTGCTGGACAACCGATACAACGAGGCAATCGTTCGAGGTATCGAGTAAGAGTGCCTTTCGGCGCTCCTCGATTAACCCTAACAACCTCTCGGCTTCCTCGGATGGCATATCGTATCGGTATCGTGGGCGTGACTGGCGCGGTCGGTCAAGAGCTCCTCGCACTTTTATCACAACGGAAATTTCCCGTAGCGGAACTCCGCCCCCTCGCCTCGGCCCGTTCAGCCGGCGGCAAGGTGTCTTTTGGTGGCAAGGATTGGGTCATTCAAGAAGCCACCCCCGATGCTTTTGCTGGGCTCGATTTCGCGATTTTTAGTGCGGGTGGTTCCGTCTCACTCGCCTTGGCACATGAGGCAGTTAAGCGCGGATGTACCGTCATCGATAATTCATCGGCATTTCGAATGCAGACGGATGTCCCTTTAGTCGTTCCCGAAATTAATGCCGAGGCCCTCGATGCGCACCGTGGCATCATTGCGAACCCCAACTGTTCCACCGCGATTGCCCTAATGGGACTGACCCCGCTACACCGCGCATTTGGTCTCAAGCGCTTTGTAGCTTCAACCTATCAAGCCGTCTCCGGCACAGGCGCAGAAGCGATGCGTGAACTCGACACCCAAGTCCGTGCTTGGGTAAAAGGCGAAAGCTCACCACCCAAAGTTTACCCGCACACAATTGCTTTCAACGTCATCCCTCACGTCGATAGCTTCCTCGAAGACGGCTATACCAAGGAAGAGATGAAGATGCTCCATGAAGGTCGCAAGATCCTCGGCCACCCCACCCTGCGAGTCACCACCACCTGCGTGCGTGTGCCCGTCTTCCGCGCGCACTCGATTGCCATCAGTGCCGAATTTGAACGTCCCGTCGACCTCGCGGTCGCCCGTCGCGTCATCAATGAATTCCCTGGCACCGAATTGTGCGACAACCCTTCGACCAAGACCTACCCGATGCCTTTAGATTATGCTGGCAAGGAGAAGTGTGGCGTCGGTCGCCTGCGCAAGGATTCACTCTTCGACAACGGACTCTCTCTGTGGATCTGCGGTGACCAACTTTGGAAGGGTGCAGCCCTCAATGCGGTGCAGATAGCCGAGGCCTTGGTCGCCCGCGGTAAACTTCGTATCACTTAACCTTCGACTTTCGCTTGCCACGCCACCCTTTGCTAGCGTGGTATAGCGACCTGCCTTAGGCCCGATAGCTCAATGGTAGAGCAGTTGACTTTTAATCAATTGGTTCGGGGTTCAAGTCCCCGTCGGGCCACCAGGCAGAATCAAAGCCACACACGCCACATGAACGTGCGCCGAGGCTTCTTTTCGCTTGAACCATCGGCTCCGCTTTGCACTCATCACTTCCTCGCTGTCTGGCCGGATAGCTCAATGGTAGAGCAGTTGACTCTTAATCAATTGGTTCGGGGTTCAAGTCCCCGTCCGGCCACCAGCGGGATTCTTTACCGCTTACCGCGCTGGCGAAGCACTTCGAAGAGGCAGACGCCCGCAGCCACGGAGACATTCAGACAAGGCACCGTGCCGAGCATCGGGATGCTCACCAAAAGATCGCAAGTCTCCGCCGTGAGGTGGCGGATGCCATCACCCTCTGCACCCAACACAATCGCCAAAGGTCCGGTGAGTTTTGCGTTATAGAGCGACTGACTCGCTTTATGGTCACTCGTGCCCGCAACCCAAACGCCGGCTTCTTTTAATTTATCGAGCGCGTTGCGCAGGTTGTTCGCCAAAACAATCGGCAGATTTTCCGCAGCACCCACTGCCACGCGACGTACCGTCTCTGTAATCGGCGCTGAGTTGCGACGTGTGATGACGACAAAGGCGCAACCGGCACAATCGGCCGTACGTAACAATGCGCCTAAATTGTGTGGGTCCTGAATACCATCGAGCACCAACACGAGCGGATCCTTCAGCCCCTCGAGAAGTTCAGGGATATCAGCATCCTCAAAGAGCTTCAGCGGAACCAGTGACTTCGCGTGGCGGTTAACTCGGGCAATGGGCTTACGAGACATAGCAACAGATGTATTGAGCCTTGCCCAAGAAGCAGGAAGTAAAATCAGAGAACCTGGGTCTATGGGTCCAGATGGCATTGGGGCCAATCAGCCATGGTTTCCACCTTGACATGAACGCTCTTTCACCTGACCATCCGTTCATGGAAGCACTCACCGACCGCCAAAAAGCCATCCTAGAGTTTATGCAGAAGCATATCGCTAAGAACTCCTACTGGCCCTCGATCCGCGATATCCAAGCCCACTTCAAGTTCGCGAGCACAAATGCCGTCTACGGGCATCTACAGGCCCTAGAACGCAAGGGTGTACTCGAGCGCGTACCCGGTGCTGCCCGTGCTTATCACATTCCCAAGGCCGAGGCCAAAAGCGGCTCGGTTGTCATCCAGTTCGAAGGTCCAGGCGAAGACGCTATCGCACTTGGCGACCTCCCAGTCATGGGGTCCATCGCTGCCGGCTTCCCTGACTATACCGAATCCTCAGGCGTCCTCGATCAACTTCAAGTCCCCATCCAAGAAGGTTCACGCCGTCGTGCCCCTCAGTCCTTCGCCTTGCGTGTACGCGGCGACAGCATGATCGATGCCCAAATTTTTGACGGCGACATGGTTGTCATCGAACCTGGTCAACCCAAACCTGGCGACATTGTGGCTGCACTGATTGATGGCGAAACCACTCTCAAGCGCCTCGTACGTCAGGGTGGCAAAACTTACCTGAAGGCGGAGAACCAAGCTTACCCTGAACTCTTCCCTATCACGGAATTAATCGTTCAAGG
>CANHHS010000015.1 GCA_947460445.1 Opitutia bacterium
CGCCGTACTGAAAGATAACGCCCATATTCCACTCATCGTGGATCCTGTGATGGTCGCTTCGAGTGGCGCGCAACTACTGCAAGAAGACGCGATGAGCGTACTGATAAACGAACTCATCCCTATCGCGCATGTAGTGACGCCCAATTTAGATGAAGCAGAAATTTTACTCGGGAAGCGCCCGCGCGAAACCGAAGTCGGTATGATGGTCGACGCCGCTGAGCTCGCCAAAAAACTCGGGACGACCGTTCTGCTTAAAGGCGGACATAGCCAAGGCACGACACTTCGCGACATCTTGGTCGATAACAACGGACGTGCCCTTTCTGTCTGCACAGCCAACCGTATCAGCGACGTCGATACCCATGGCAGTGGCTGCACGCTCTCGGCCGCGCTGACTGCGCGTCTGGCACGCGGCGAAGACCTTACGGAAGCTTTTCAAAACGCACACGCCTACCTGCAGGAAAGTCTGGCAGCTTCTATCCAAGTCGGCCCGCGTAAACAGATCGGCCACTGAGGTTACCCTTCTTTCGTCCTTCGTCTTTTAGCCAACTGGGACTATACATCGATAGACCGTCGCTTTATGCCCCTTACCGAAAGCCACTTCCAGGAATTGCGCAAAATTGTTGGCAACGAAAACGTTCTGACAGCACGCGAAGATATTATTCCTTATGAGTTTGATGGTACGGCAGCACTCAAGCATCGCGCCGAAGTTGTTATCTTGCCTGCCAACACCCAAGAAGTCTCTGCCTGTGTAAAATTCGCGGCAGCGCACAAAATCCCCGTCGTCACCCGCGGCTCGGGTACCGGGCTGAGCGGCGGGAGTGTACCGTCGGAAGGCTGCCTCGTGCTCTGCCTCACCCGAATGGATAAGATTATCTCGGTCGACGCAGCCAACTTAACCCTGCGCGCACAATGCGGGGTGATTACCGCTAACGTTGATGCAGCGGCCAATACCCACGGGCTTTTTTATCCACCCGATCCAGGTTCGATGAAGATCAGCACGATTGGTGGAAATGTGGCGGAAAATTCCGGTGGCTTAAGGGGACTTAAGTATGGAGTGACGCGCGATTACGTCATGGGTTTGGAAGTCGTCATGCCCGACGGCCAGATTGCCCGCCTCGGCAATGCATGCGTCAAAGACGTCGCCGGGTACTCCATGAAAGATCTCTTTATCGGATCTGAAGGCACCTTGGGGATTATCACCGAGGTCTTACTTAAACTTTTACCCAAACCAGCGGCACGTCGCACGATGCTCGCCAGCTACGACCGAATGGAAGACGCGGCCAACACCGTCTCCGCCATTATCGCGGCACGTATCATTCCCTGCACGCTTGAGTTTCTCGATCGGACAACGATTGGCTGCGTTGAAGATTACGCGAAAATCGGACTGCCCCGGGATTGCGAGGCACTGCTGTTGATGGAGACCGATGGACACCCCTCTGCCGTCGAAGATGAAGCAGCTAAAATGCTCGAGATTGCCCGCGCCCATCGCGCCCGTGATGTCCGCGTAGCCAGCAATGACGCCGAAGCCTTGAAGCTGGCCTCCGCTCGACGCAGCGCATTCTCGGCACTGGCTCGCGTACGTCCGACGACCATCCTTGAAGACGTCACCGTACCCCGCGATCAACTCGCCACTATGGTCGGGTTCATTGCTCAGGTTGCCAAAAAACATAACCTACTCGTCGGCACCTTTGGCCACATGGGAGATGGCAACTTGCATCCCACTTTCCTTACCGATGAGCGTAACGCCGATGAAATGCACCGCGTGCATTTAGCTCTCGAGGAAATCGTGGATAAGACCCTCGAACTGGGCGGTACGATTACGGGTGAGCACGGCATTGGCTTGGCTAAGAAACAGTGGCTCAAGCGCCAACTCGGCGAAGCGAGCCATGGGCTCATGCGACGAATTAAACACTCCTTGGATCCGCATAACTTACTCAACCCTGGTAAGATTTTTGACTAAGCCATGCGCGGCTCACTCAAGGAACTGGACTACTCAATCCTGCAACAGTGCATGCGCTGTGGGATGTGTCTGCCCGCTTGCCCAACATACGATGCCACGAAACGCGAACGGCATAGTCCGCGTGGACGTATTTCGCTGATGCGCTCAGTGGCCGATGGCGAATTAAAGATCACCGGGGAATTTGTGGCCGAAATGAGTTACTGTTTAGGTTGCTTGGCTTGCCAGACCGCCTGCCCTGCTGGCGTCGACTACTCCAACCTACTCGAAACCGCTCGGTCAGATATTCAAACCCACGGTCCGCGTGCCACGCTCGTCGCACGCTTCTGGCGCGCCGTCACTATTCGCGGACTATTCATGCGGCCGCGACTACTACGCTTCGCGGGTCGCTGCCTTGGGCTCTACCAACAACTCGGACTGCAAACTGCTTTTCGAAAACTACATTTAACGAAGTTACTCCCTCCGCACTTAAAGAAGCTTGAACCGCAGGCGCCAACCATGGCGCGACGTTTCTCCCATCAGTTAATCGCAGCCGTCGAATCGCCCCTCCAAGGTAAGCGCCACCGAGTCGCCCTGTTAACTGGCTGCGTTCAGGATCTTGCTTTCTCCGCCATCAATCGGGATACCGCAGACGTCTTACTGGCGAATGGCTGTGAAGTGTATACGCCGCCAATCCAGCCCTGCTGCGGCTCCTTGCATGCACATAATGGGGAAGCGGAGGCTGCGCGCACGCTGGCACGACGGATGATTGACCTTTTTCCGCCCTCGGAATTTGACGCCATCATCAGCAATGCTGGCGGCTGCGGTAACCACCTCCGCCACTACGGTCAGTTACTTGCACAAGACCCCACCTACATCACACGTGCAAAACTTTGGGATACTAAACTGCGGGACATCCATGAATGGCTTATCCAAATTGGGTGTCGAGCACCTCGTCCAGGAGTGGCCGCACTCACAGTGACTTACCACGACTCATGTCACTTAACCCATGGTCAAAAAGTAACCAGCCAACCGCGCGAACTCCTTCGACTCATCCCTGGCATCAAGCTCGTCGAACTACCGGAAGCCAACTGGTGCTGCGGTAGTGCAGGGATTTATAACGTCACCCAGCCCGAACAGTCAGAACTTCTGCTAAATCGCAAGATCGACCACATCCTGCGCACGGGAGCTGAGGTATTGGCGACGTCCAACCCTGGCTGTCACTTACAAATCGCGCGCGGACTGCAGGCAGCTGGCTCGAATATTCAAATGCTCCAGCCGGTCACCCTGCTAGCGCGGGCTTATAAGTCAGAGCAGAGCGCAGGTCGTTAAGACGAAGCGCTCACTCGCCACTCCACTCGCCGGTGTTACCGCGACCGTGCGGTTTTCCACCGAAGCAATACGGGCACGACTTTTCGTAAACATAGCGCGGGTCTTTCTGCTGCTCTGCCGACAAGGGCATTTGGCAATTAAAGCAGAGAACCGAATCCGTCGGCTGTAGTTTGGGGTCGAGACCGACGCGCTCATCAAAGACGAAGCATTCGCCGTCGTAATGATCGCCGCCAACTTCTTCGAAATACTTAAGGATACCGCCGTCGAGTTGGTGCACATTCTTGTAGCCAAGCATTTCCATAAACGGACCGGCTTTTTCGCAGCGTATGCCGCCCGTACAGAACATCACGACGGGTCGGTCTTTTAAATCCGCAGGAAGCTTTTCGACAGCTTTCGGAAAATCACGGAAGTTCCAGATATCTGGAGCGATGGCTCCACGAAACGTCCCCATGCGAACTTCATACTTATTACGGGTATCGAGCATGACCACAGGGCGTCCTTCATCGAGCCAGCGCTTGAGCTCGGCGGCTTTCAATTTGGGTGAAGGTTTGCGCGCTGGGTCTACCCCAGGAATCCCAAAGGCAATGATTTCTTGTTTAATCTTCACAAGCATCCGCTTGAAAGGCTGCTCGGTAGACGGACTCTCCTTGGGCGTAACATCTGCGAGACCTGGCATCGAACGAATCAATGCGAGAACTACCGCCAACTGTTCCTGTGTACCCGCGAGGAAGAAATTGATGCCTTCAGGAGCTAGCAGAATAGTGCCTTTGATTCCCTGAAGCGTGCATGTCTCGAACAACTTAACCTTCCAAGACTCTAAGTCACCCAAGGGGGTAAACTTATAACAGGAGAGGTTGATGATCTGTGCCGACATGCCCGCCAGTTTGCCGAAGGCGACAGAACTGAAAAGACCAAAGCGGACTATCTCGCGCTGATCTAGTTCTTACCGTTATCGCCGAAGATAACCCCGACAAAAACAATCAACACAATGATCAGGATAACTGTCACAGTAACCGCGTCCGGCGATTAATCCGTCAGGATCTCCATCGCCGACTTCTTCTGCGGGATGAAGGGCAAGACGTGTTCGGTGTAAGGCACAACCACATCGAGAATGTAAGGTCCGTCGTGCGCTAACATTTCCTGAATCGCTTCGCGAAGCTCGGAGCGCTTGATGACGCGACGTCCTTTAACGCCGAAACCTTCAGCAATCTTTACGAAATCTGGGTAGAGGCCTCCGATATTATCAGGGGAGCCAATGTTGGTAGGGTCACCGAGAATAGTATGTCCGCGGACGCCTGAGTAGAAACGATCTTCCCACTGCATCACCATGCCAAGGTGCTGATTGTTCAGCAGGAGAACCTTGGCGTTAATCTTCTCAATCGCCATAGTGGCGAGCTCCTGGATGTTCATCAGGAAGGATCCATCGCCATCGATATCGATGACTTGCTTCTCAGGATGCGCGACTTTGGCGCCGATAGCCGCAGGGAGACCGAAGCCCATCGTACCCGCACCGAGCGAAGAGATGAACGTGCGTGGATCGTTGAAGTGGTAGTACTGTGGCGTCCACATCTGGTGCTGACCGACGCCGGTACTGATAATGCATTTACCCTTGGATTCTTCGAAGAGCACTTGGACGGCCTCTTGGGGCATGATGTGCTTTGTCTTCGAATGGTCGTACGCAAATGGGAATGGGTGTTGCTGCTTCCAGCCGTCAATCGTGCGGTACCAACCTGCGAGGTTTGGTTTCTTAAACTTCTTCTTCGCCAGTGCGGTTAAACGCGAAAGGGCATACTTGGCATCCGAGTGGATGGGATAATCAGCGAACTTATTCTTATGGTGCTCCGAGCGATCGATATCGATGTGAACGATGGTCGCGTCGGGTGCAAATTTCTCGATTACGCCCGTGATACGGTCGTCAAAGCGGGCACCGATGGTGATCAGCAAGTCACTCTTACAGACAGCCCAGTTACCAGCGACAGTACCATGCATACCATACCAATAAAGCGATTGGTGATGATTGACGGGGAACGCACCGAGACCCATGAGCGTCGACGCCACAGGGATGTTGGTGTATTCGGCAAATGCGCGGAGTTCCTTGTAAGCGTTACCAGAAAGGATGCCGCCACCCACATAGAGAACAGGCTGCTTGGACTTCTCAATCAGGCGGAGGACTTGATTAAGCTCATCGTCGGACGCATGTGGCGGAACTTGTAAACCAGGAATGCTAACGTCGTCGGGAGACTTAGGGAATACTGGGACGAATTCGACTTGTTGAACATCCTTGGGGATATCGATCACGACCGGACCTGGGCGACCTGTAGTGGCAATCTTGAATGCCTTGTACATGATGCTCGGCAAGTCGTTGTAATCGAGCACGAGGAACGAGTGCTTCACAATCGGCAACGTCATGCCGTAGAAGTCGGTCTCTTGGAAAGCGGCGCGGCCGATGAACTGCTGGTAAACTTGTCCCGTGATACAGATCAAAGGAATGGAATCCATATGCGCATCGGCAATGGCAGTGACGAGATTCGTCGCGCCTGGACCCGAAGTCGCCATGCAAACACCTGGCTTACCGGTCGCACGGGAATAACCCTGAGCCATGAAAGCGCCACCTTGCTCGTGACGGGGCAGAATGGTACGGATTTTCTTTGTACGCGTGAGGGCTTGGTGAAGCTCCATCGATGCGCCACCTGGATAGGCAAAAATGGTGTCGACGCCCAGATTCTCTAAGCAACGTACCATAACATCACAGCCTCGCATTTGGCCTCCGGTCTTTGCAGACGCAGTGGCAGCTAGGGTGGAAGGTGCCTTCCGGGCTGCGTTTTTCTTGCTCATGGTTGGGTTGAAATTGGATACAGGCCGACGACTCGGCCTAAGTAATGAAAAGTTGAGAAAAGGAAGGGGACGCTCGAGGGCAAGGCGGAATGCTTGCCCCAGAGCCAAGAATGCCCAGTTTAGGGCTATTCATGGCCTTTCGCACCCTACTTTGCCTGTTTTCGGCAGCCTGTTTAGCCAAACAGCCCAACGTCATCTTCATGCTCTCGGATGACCATTCCCCTGCGTCAATTTCCGCTTACGGACCGAGTCATCTCACCACCGGTGGCTTTGCCTCCACCCCTAATATCGACCGGATTGCCAAAACTGGGATGATTTTTCAGAACTGTTATGTAGCCAACTCTATCTGCACGCCAAGTCGCGCAGCGATTCTCACCGGGCAGCACAGTCACCATAACGGCGTCTATACGTTGCAAGATCCTCTGGATCCACAACGCCGTCACCTCGCGCATTGGTTCACAGAAGCTGGTTACCAAACCGCTCTCTACGGGAAGTGGCACTTGGAGACTTCTCCTCAAGGATTTCAGACCTGGGAAGTTTTTCGTAATCAAGGTGAATACCGAAACCCGACGTACTTAACACCGGATGCGCCGAAAAAAGGTCACACTGAAAAAGGTTATGCTGATGAAATTTCCACTGACAAAGCTCTCGGCTGGTTACAGAAGCGCGACCCCAGTAAACCTTTTCTGCTTTGTTTACACTTTAAAGCACCGCACCGAAATTGGATTCCCGCGGAACGCTACGCCCATCGCTTTGAAGACGTAACCATTCCTGAGCCGAAGACACTCCTCGACGATTGGAAGAATCGCAGCGATGCCATCACACGTAATCACCAGACCATTGGACGCGATATGTCGGTTAATGACCTCAAAGTCCCCAAGCCTGCTGACCTTCAAGGCGACGCCCTCCGTCAATGGGCCTACCAGCGCTACATCAAAGACTACCTTAATACTGCGCAAGTCGTCGACGATAGCGTAGGCCGAGTACTGGATTGGCTCAAAGCCAACGGACTCGAAGAAGACACCATTGTGATCTACGCATCCGACCAAGGATTCTTCACCGGCGAACATGGATTTTTTGATAAACGCTGGATGTATGAACCTTCGACACGCATGCCGTTTCTCGTGCGAGCACCAGGCGTAACCCAAGCTGGTAGCGAGACGCGTGCGCTAGCGTCGAATATTGATTTCGCCCCCACCTTATTGGAACTCGCAGGCATTCGCCCAAACTTAACAGCCACTGAAAAAATTGACGGTGCCTCACTCGTCCCTCTCTTGCGCCGCGAGACACCAAGTGATTGGCGTACCGCCGTGTACTATCGTTATTGGGAGCATAATTCAAACGAACACCCTGTGCCGAATCACTTCGGCATCCGCACAGCTACCCATAAACTCATCTGCTACCAAGGACAACCGCACGGCATGCGGGCCGCTTCCAAAATCGCCACTCCGGAAGAATGGGAGCTTTTTGACTTAGTCAAAGACCCTAACGAGATGGTCAATGTCTACAATGACCCCGCCTATGCGGACGTTCGCAAAACACTCACCGCTCAGCTCAAAGCGGAGCGTGAGCGGATTGGTGACACCCGCTAAGTCGAAAAGTTAAATTAGCGACCGTAACCGGCAGCGGCCTTACCGTCTTCACCGAGATGACCTGTGGTCCAAAGCACGCCACGGGTAACGAGATCTAAGTACCGAGCGTCTTGAACCGTGGCATTATTGTGTCCGAGAGTCGTACTAAAGATACGGGTTTTCTTAGGGCCGTAGGTATTCGTCCAAATCACAACGGTTTCGGTAACCTTATCAGGCTTACCTTCTTTACCCTTTTGCACCTGTTTGCCCTTGGCAAGTGGGTGGCCGGTTAAAATGGCGATATTGTTGTAAAGCTCTTCATTGCCTGTCGTCCAATTGGGAAGTCCAACCGAAGCGGGCGATGTCGTATCGACATAGGTAATTTCAATGGGGAGTTGAGGGCCGTGACCTGAAGACTGCAAACCAAGGTACTCAAACCAACCCGCATTGTCGGCACCGGCTTGGACAGGTTGTCCATAGTTACCAAAGCGATAGGAGTGCATCGCACAGTGTAAATTCACGGCAGGGAGTCCGTTACGATGGGCAGCGAGAATTTTTTCGATATACACTTTGTCTTTCACATCTGCTGCACACTCATCGTGAATAACGACGTCAAAGTTTTTTTCCCAATTGGGTTGATTGTAGATATCAAAAGTTACGTCGGTTCCCTTGGAGGGACTATAAGCGTGAGTGACCTTGACGTTGGCACGCTCCATTAAACCTTTCTCAATGATTACATGCTGGGCTGCGTAATCGTGGCAGCACCCACCGGTCACGAGTAGCACGCGAATCGGTGCGGGGGTTTCCGCCGCAAAGACAGAGGTCGCTAGAGCAAGGAGTACGGTGAGGTTGCGCATGGTAAAAAGTGTTGGGATAAGGGGCACAACCAAGGACAGCTAGGTAGAGCTTAAGTTCCTGAGAGAAAGCAGGCTATCGGTTATTCCTGATCGGCCAACCAGCGCTCGGCTTCAATGGCCGAGCGACAGCCCATGCCGGCAGCGGTGATGGCTTGGCGGTAAACGTGGTCTGCACAATCGCCGGCAACAAAGACGCCAGGGAGGTCGGTGGATACGGTGTTATCGTGTGCCACAAAGTAACCGTTGGCATCCACTTTTAACTGTTCGGCAAAAACCTTGGTGTTCGGGGTGTGACCGATGGCAATGAACACGCATTTAGTCGGAATGACGCGTGCACCCTTTCCGGATTCTTCGACTTTTAATCCATTCACTTTGCCATCATCGCCGCCGATTACTTCCACAGGCGCACAGTTTAAAGCGAGTTCGATTTTTTCATGCTCCTTCACGCGGCGCACCATAATCTCGGAAGCGCGGAAACTATCACGACGATGGACCAGTGTCACCTTGCTCGCAAAGCGAGTTAAGAAGAGCGCTTCTTCGCAGGCGGAGTCTCCACCACCCACGACAACAACTTCCATGCCGCGATAAAAAGCACCGTCACACGTGGCACAGGTGGTAACACCTTTGCCGCCGTAATATTTCATCTCGCCCGGAATGCCGAGCAATCGAGGCGAAGCACCTGTAGCGAGAATGACAGCTTTCGCTTCGTAAGTTTTTTCTGCACCCTGAAGTTTCTTAATCGGACCCTTGAGATCAACCGACTGAATAAGGTCATACTCGAAGCGGGCGCCAAAACGTTCCGCCTGCGCGCGCATGTTGCCGATGAGCTCATTACCGTCGACCCCATGGGCGAACCCAGGGAAGTTCTCGACCTCGGAAGTAGTGGTCAATTGACCCCCCGGTTGGCCACCCTCAATCACGAGGGGACTCAGGTTCGCACGGGCGGCATAGATAGCGGCGGTCAGGCCTGCACAGCCCGTACCTAGGATAATGACGTTTTCGGCCATACCGCATTGGTGGCAAGGTCTGCCCCCAGCGCAAGGCGAGAGAGTAAAAATGCCTCCCCTTCCGCCTTGCCCATCCCGCCCCCGTCCCGTTCATTGTCCGACCGACCCGCTCGATGCTCCTCGGATTCCTCAAGCTCTTTGCCGGCAGCCACAACCGCCGCTTCCTTCGTCAGTGCACCCCTCTGGTTCGCCGGATCAACGTGCTTGAACAAGAATACCAACGCCTGAGCGACGACCAGCTCCGTGCTAAAACTGCCGAGTTCCGGGCCCGTATCGCCAAGGGAGCCACGACCGACTCTCTACTCCCAGAGGCATTCGCTGTTGTTAAAAACGCAGCCCGTCGACTCAAGGGATCTCAGATTACGGTCTGTGACCATACCCTCACATGGGACATGGTGCACTTCGACGTTCAGCTGGTTGGCGGAATCGCGCTCCATCAGCGCAAGATTGCCGAGATGGCAACCGGTGAAGGTAAAACACTGGTCGCCACCCTACCCCTTTACTTGAACGCCCTCACGGGTCGCAACTGTCAGCTCGTCACCGTCAATGACTACCTTGCACGCCGCGACTCGGAATGGATGGGTCACCTCTTTACATGGCTGGGCTTAACCGTCGGTTGTATTCAAAATTCCCAGAGCCCCAGCGAACGACGTGCAGCCTACGCATGCGACATCACTTACGGCACAGCTTCTGAACTCGGCTTCGACTACCTGCGCGACAACGGCATGGCACTTGCCGCCGAAGAACAAGTTCAGCGCGAACACTTCTACTGTATCGTCGACGAAATCGATTCCATTCTCGTCGATGAAGCCCGTACCCCGCTCATTATTTCAGGGCCCGTCGCCGAAGAGCGCGAACCGGCCTTCCCACGGCTCAAAGAAGACATCACTCGCCTTGTCGACTTACAAGTGAAGCTCGTCAATCGCCTGATGACAGAAGCCGAAGCCGAACTCGCCAAGGTAGCCGCCGGGAAAGATCCCAGCACAGACACCGTTGAAAAAATTTGGTTAGCTGCACACGGCATGCCCCGCAATCGGGGCTTACTCCGCATTCTTGAAAATGGTCGCTGGCGCAAAGCACTCGAACGCCATGAAGGCGTATTAGCAAGCGAGCTGGAGAAAGACCGCCGCTACCACCTGAAGGAGCGTCTCTACTTCTCCGTCAGCGAGCGCCAGCACGAAGCCGATCTTTCTCAACTCGGGCGCGACACCCTTCGTCCGAATGCACCGGATGCATTTGTTCTGCCTGACCTCGCTTCACTCTTCGTCACGCTCGATCAAGATCGCACGCTCGATCAAGCCGCACGGGCAACACGCAAACAAGAAGCTGAAAGCACCTATGTGCAAATCAGCGAAGACATCCATGCAATCAGTCAGTTGCTCCGTGCTTATACACTATATGAACGTGACGTTCATTACGTGGTACAAGACAGCAAGGTGCATATCGTCGATGAACATACGGGGCGTATTCTTCCGGGTCGCCGCTGGAGTGATGGACTTCACCAAGCCGTCGAATGCAAAGAAGGCGTGCCCCTCGAGCGCGAAAACAAGACCTACGCAACCATCACCATTCAGAATTATTTCCGTCTTTATCAAAAACTCTCTGGGATGACGGGTACGGCCGAGACAGAAGCCGCAGAATTCAATGATATCTACAACTTGACCGTTGTAGCCATCCCGACCCACCGTCCCTGCATTCGCGTCGACGAAAACGATATCGTCTTCAAGACCCGACGCGAGAAATTCGCCCACGCCATCAAAGTCATTCAAGAAGCTCACACCCGCGGACAGCCCGTCCTCGTCGGTACAGCTTCGGTTGAGTCTTCCGAAACTTTAAGTCGCATGCTCGAAGGCGCACGCATTCCCCATAAGGTGCTCAATGCAAAACAACATGCACTGGAAGCCGAGATTGTCACACTCGCGGGTCAAAAAGGTGCTGTAACGATTGCAACGAACATGGCAGGTCGCGGCACGGATATTAAATTAGGTGAAGGTGTACGCGAACTCGGCGGCCTCTTTGTCTTAGGCACCGAACGTCATGAATCTCGTCGTGTTGACCGACAATTACGTGGACGTTGCTCACGCCAAGGTGACCCCGGGCGCTCACGCTTCTTGGTTTCGCTCGAAGACGACTTAATGCGTCTCTTCGCCAATGCAGGTACGATTTCTTCACTCTTAGAAAAATCTTTCAAAGAAGGAGACCCCTTGGAGCACCCGATGCTCAACTGGTCAATCACCACTGCGCAAAAGCGCGTGGAAGGTCAGAATTATTCGATTCGTAAACGTTTGCTGCAATACGATGACGTTCTGAACCGTCAGCGTGAAGTTGTTTACGCTGTGCGTAATGGTGCAATCCGTGAAGCCAGCCCTCGCGAAGAACTTCTCGAGCTTGTCTCCGAAGAAATTCGTGAACGCATCACAGCGGTATTCCCAGATCCGCGTGGACCCGCAAATCGCGAGGCGGCCGAGGCATTTGTTAGTTGGACGACGACCACCTTCCCAATTCGCCTGACAACCGACGAGGTCATGAAAATGCGCGTCAGTAAAGCGGCTGATGAAATTCTCTTACGTGTGCGCGAACTTCATAGCGCCCGCGAACAATACGAAGACAAAGCTGGCCTAGCTAACCTCGAGCGTCAGGTCATCCTTCGCGCCGTGGATCGCAACTGGCAGGACCACCTTACTGAAATGGAGGACCTCCGTCGCTCCGTCGGCCTAAGAGGCTACGCCCAGAAAGACCCATTGAATGAGTATAAGAGCGAGGCCTTCAATGCCTTCTCCAGTATGATGGGACGCCTGCGTGGCGATGCCTGCTCAGGAATGTTCCGTATGGCGACGTCGATGGAAGCTTTTGAAGAAACCATGCGTCGGGCACGCGGTGATGCCATCGCCTCTGGACCAGAAACAGAAGCGGCACCCGCCGCCGCAGCTCCTGCGCCCAAGCAAGTACCTTACCGCCGTGAGTTACCTAAAGTCGGTCGCAATGCGCTCGTGCGCATTCGTAAAAACGGCGAGACCCAAGAACTTAAGTGGAAAAAAGCCGAAGGCCTTGTTCGCGATGAAGGCTGGCAACTTGAAACCATTATTTCTGAATAAGACGTGATGGCTACTTGGCGACGCCACCTTCCTTGGCTTGCGCCTGCCGCGTCGTCACTGTTGCTCTTTATCGCATTCCTACCCGGACAATTTGCCTGGGCAGGTTTCACTTGGGCGATCCCTTTAGCATTATGGTCAGCGACTGAACCAACCTGGAAAACCTGGCGACGCGCCACGGGTCTCGCGGCACTGATCACTTGGTCGATACTGTTGATTTGGCTACGTCACGTTTACCCACCGCTCGGTTGGTTAGGTTGGTTGATTGTTTCAAGCTACTGTGCGCTTTACCTATTTACATGGCTATTAGCCCTACGCTGGATTTTCCCAACGCTCGGCGGCCGCAACTGGGCTTACCGCTTGTTGGCAATGTTGGGTTTAGCGGGACTCTGGATTGGACTCGAAGCTCTCCGTGGTTGGGCACTCACAGGTTTCGGCTGGCTGCCGCTGGCGGCTTCACAAGTTAGCAACCCTGTGATGCTCTCGCTTTGCGAGGTCACCGGACAACTTGGCCTTTCGGGTGCCGTTATCCTCGGAAATCTCGCCGTCGCGCGCTGGATTCGCCGACAAATCGTCGAACGCAAAGAATTGGTGCAACGGAATATCCTGACGGGCTTAACCCCGGAAATCTATCTGGGCTTTGCCCCTGTCGCCTTAGCGTTCGCCATTCACGTCGACTTTCGACTGAGCCTAATCGACTCAATTGATACCACACGCGTCCTCCGAGTTGCTGCGGTGCAAACCGACATCGACCCGAACGCCAAGTGGGATTCCGAACGTCTTTCCGAACAGTTAGAATCGTTACGCGAACTGACGCGCGATGCAAATAAGACCAAGCCTGATATCATTCTTTGGCCCGAAGCCGCCATCGCGGTTTTACCCCTACGTCACCCAGGCTATCTCGCGACGCTCAAAGACTTAAGCCGGGAAACAGGATGCCCGATTGTGCTCGGGGCACTCGAGGAACGGAAAGAAGAGTATGCCAATGCCATTGCTGCAGTGGGTCCCGATGGGGTCATCGGTAGTCCGTACGCCAAACGACACTTAGTGCCCTTTGGTGAATATGTACCGTTGGCAGACTGGCTACCCCTACGAAAAGTCGTCCCCATTTCGCGCGACTGCCTTCGTGGTAAAAGCGCAACACCGATTCTTCTTTCGACGCGAGCCGGAGACGCCGTCGTTCTTGGTCCGCTTGTTTGCTATGAAGATGTCTTCCCAGAACTCGCCCGTGATCACGCTTTAGCTGGAGCAGATGTGCTTGTGGTACTTACGAATGACGCATGGTACGGTCGTGAACTCGGCGCATGGCAACATGCCGCACACAGCGCGCTTTTAGCTGCAGCCACACGCCTGCCTGTCGTGCGTTGCGGGAATGCAGGTTGGAGTGGCAGCATGGATGCACTTGGACGTAGCACGCCCATCCTTCACGAAGGTACCATTTACTTTCAAGGAGGGCACGAACTGGCGCCGATTAGTTACAATACCCAACGACGGGAAACGCCAACCTACTGGGTGAGACAAGGAGACTGGATCTTACCCCCCTCCATTGCTTTATTCGCTTTAACAGTTCTGATGCGTCGACGCCTTAAAATTAGTCCAGCATCGACCCAATCAGTTTCTTAATTCACCGTAAACCCAGAGACAGAATCCTCAACCTGTCTCGCTTACTCCAAGAGATAACCATGTCCCGCACCTTTTTTACCTGCTTTCTGATTGCACTGACCTCCCTGACCAATGCTCAGCAACAAAAGTTACTGAAGCCAGTTATTCAGATGCCGGAAGCGGGTTACGCAAATATCCGCATCATCATGCGCGAAATCCCGACCGTTAAAGTCAAAGTCAACGGCGTTGATTGTGTGTTCGGCGTCGACACCGGTTGCCAAGGATTGGGAGCGCTAACGGAAGCAGCTGCCGCTAAACTCAATCTTAAGTCTGACATGACTTTGCCCACGATGGGTAATACCGGAAAAAGCGAGATCGACTACGTCCGCATTGATAAACTCGAAATGGGTGGCGGCACCTGGAGCAACTTCCACGTACCCATGCTCCCGCTTAAAGGGATGAAGTTTGATGGGCTCATTGGCGCGGATATTCTTTTTAAGGGACCATTCTATATGGATCTCGCCAATCGCACCCTATTGCTCGGCGCTGTGCCTGACACATCCGCCGCACATGAAGTTTCCTGTTTCAGTCGCGGTGGACATTGTAACGTGAATATCGAAGTGGATGGCCGTAAAGTTCCTGTACTCATTGATTCAGGTGCTTCGCGATCGTACCTGACCTCGATGAAGTTTACCGGAAAGACAGTCTTCCGCGGCTACGGCAGTGTCGCCACCGTCCGCGGGGTTTCCTTTGTGAAACAAGAGGTTTGTTTAATTAAGTCCTTACGCCTCGGCAATATGCCGCTGAAGGGTGTTACTTTCTATCGCGACGAAGAGCACAACATCATAGGCGATGATTTTCTGATGGCGCAGCCCATTGCTATCGACCGAGACAGTCGGCGCGTCTGGCTCTTCCCAGCAATGGGTAGCAATAAGGTAGTGGCTTCAGTTAAACAGGCCGACGTCAAAGGCGTCGATGCCGCAGGAAAACCTGCGACTTCGCCGAAGCCTGCTGAAACGCCTGCGCGCTGATTAGCGACGCTTGCGCGAACGACCGGAAGATTCTCCGCCTTCGCTGCTTTCACCGCCTTCACCGCCGCGCTCTTCTTCGTCACCCCAGCGCATGGTTTCGTCTTCGGAGAGTTTTTCGTCTGCCTCCGGAAGATCTTCAATTTCATCTTCTGGACGACGACGGGCGGGTTTAGCTTCATCATCCTCATCATCGACAGGCAATTCGTGACCCTCAGGAACAAAGTCCAAGATGTCGGTGATTTCTTCGAGCGGGTGAATATCGCGTCCTTCAATCAAAGCTTGATTACGGATATCGCCAACATGCTCATCGATATCTTCGTAGGTCAACTTCTGCTCGAGCTTAATATTGTCATTTAGGAACTTCACGCGCAGGCGCATGACGTGCTCAAGGAAATCTGCGTAAGCACCTTTGTCGCCGTCTTTCACATTGGGTAAACCAAAGAGCATTTCTTCGGACTCAAGCAAGTGTTCGGCCACGCGTGCCAACTTGACGAGTTCGTCTTTATCTACCGTCTGAATTTGGAAAGGAATGAAGGCAGCTTCGATAATTTCATTCGAAAGTCCGTACTCACGGAGCGGATCAAGCATGTCGAGAACCCACGTCATTTGACGCGGGTCGAGGATGCCGAGGCCATCAGGCTCATAGTGGCGAGGGTCGGATGTCTCTTTGACCCACCATTGGGCGGCTTTCTTGTCAAAACGGACAGTAGACCAATTTAGCTTGGACGACGAGGGAGGCATGCGGGTTTGGAAATGTCAGACCTACGCTGGCTGGCAATAGTTTTGAGAAACTCCCTCCTTCCGACTTCTCCTTAGCCAAAAGGCCACTCAAGATGTCCCCATGGGAATCCTTTACGAAAAAGTGGCAACTCGGGCGCTGTTCGCGATGAACCCTGAGGCAGCCCACACGCTAGCCCTTCGTGGAATGGCCCTGCTTGGCTCTACAGGCCCCCTCCGGGCCTGGCTCGAGCGCTCGGTTACGCCTGCAGGGGGTAAGCCTATTAAGGTCGCTGGCCTGTCTTTTCCCAACTTCGTAGGGTTAGCCGCTGGGTTCGATAAAGACGGCTTGGGCTGGAAGGGGGCCGCTGCACTGGGCTTTGGACACGTGGAAATAGGCACGGCCACTTGGCACGCACAGCCAGGGAATGAAAAACCCCGCGTTTTCCGCTACCCAAGCCTTCGAGCCGTCGTCAATCGCTACGGATTCCCCAACATAGGCTCCGAAGCCATTGCTCAAAGGATTGCGCGTGGACCAGCTCGTGGACACCGAGTCGCCCCTTTGGGCATCAATATTGGCAAGTCCAAGATCGTCGACCCTGCCGACCGCGAAGCCGTGGCCAAAGATTACCTCGCCTCTTTTAAAGCCTTAGCCCCGCACGCTGACTATGTTGCAGTCAATATTAGCAGTCCGAACACACCCGGTCTGCGCACACTCCAAGATCGCGGCCCGCTCCTTTCGTTACTCTCACAAATTCAGAAAGCGAACCGGGAACTCGCCGACGGTCCACGCCCCTTGTTCCTAAAGATCGCACCTGATCTCAACCCACGGCAACTCGATGACATCCTCGCAGTCGTCGCAGAAACATCGTTTTCTGGAATCATTGCAAGCAACACCACCATTTCGCGCCCTCAAGGCACCGAGGCTTGCGAAGTCACAGGTGGGTTAAGTGGTGCACCCCTTCTGCCACGCGCACTGGAAGTCGTACGCTACCTTTGCAAAACGTCTGACGGACGCATACCTGTCATCGGCTGTGGAGGCATTCTCTCTGCTGCTGATGCAGGTCGATTCATGGACGAAGGTGCAGCCCTCGTGCAAATTTACTCAGGACTGGTTTTCCGCGGGCCTAGCCTCGCCCGCGAAGTGGCTCAGGGACTGGCTTGGCGCCAGTTAACCTGGATTTAATCCATTCAAGAAAAGACCGCAGTCTATTTCTCAGCGCTTGAGCGGCACCGGCTTAATGCGCACAGGGATGTGCACTTCGCTGCGCTTTAAGAAGCCAGGAACGAACGGGCTATTCCAATAAACGGCGTAAGGTTCACCGATGGCTTCGTATTCCAACTGGGTCTTAAGCCATTCCTGAAGCTTCGTTAAATTATCTTGGTAAGATTTCTGGGTATAGCTTCCACGTATACCAATCGCCGCAACCGTACGCTCGGGCACAGACTGAATCGCAATTTCAGAAGTTTCCTTAAGATCATCACGCTTCGATGATTCGGCGTCGCAATAGAAGTACATCGCACCGGGCTCCATCTTTGCTTCAACCGGTGCAGTCATCGGAATTTTGTGACTTTGGATATAGCGAAAGAGTTGACCAAACATTTGGTTGTTTGAGCCAAAGTAACCTTCGGGAGTCGTCGCAACCATCAAGCGCGCTGAAGGAAGCGTCTTAAATTCACAGACTTCTGCCTCAGTCCTGGGGTACGCATCTTCAGTGCCGCGTAAAAAAGAGGGGAGTAAAGCACACATAAATAAGACCGCTCTCATACACCGTAGTTACAACAGCTTGGGCATTTAGCAAACATCTATCTGCCGACAGACGCTTGCATCCTACCGGGCTTAGGTATTCTCTGAATACATGGATTCTCAAGGCGAACAACGCACCCTGCTCTCGCGAATTGGTCATAATTTTTTGACAGGGCTATTCTTACTCCTGCCCATTGGAATCACGCTAGCTGTACTCTTCTTCCTGATGGATCTGATTGGGCGTTACGTACAACCCCTGACACAGATGGCCGCCGCCTGGGCTTTTCAAAGCGTTCAACAGCCTTTACCGGATTTTAACAACGGCCTGTGGCATACCATCATCGTTGTGGTCTCCGCCATCATCATGGCGATGGTACTAACGGTTGTTGGTTTTATTTCGAAACGGCTCTTTGGTCGAATTCTTAGCAAATGGTTTAGTCGCGTTGTTGAACGCGTGCCTGGCCTAAGTTCGCTTTACGGATCCATCCGCCAAATGGTCGATGCACTCAGCGGGCAAAACAAGGAAGTGTTCCGGCGAGTGGTCTTGGTTGAGTTCCCACGTGAAGGTTGTTGGAGCATTGGTTTCGTCACCCACGAACAACCTGAAATCTTCACTGAAGCGCTTGGCCGTAAAGTGGTGAATGTTTTCGTGCCAAATGCACCCGCGCCAACCGCAGGATTTATTTTACAAGTAGAGCCACACCAAATCCGCGAGACGCAACTGCGCGTCTCTCAGGCAATTGGCTTACTCGTCTCCTTTGGTGCCGTCATGCCGAAATCAGGGGAGTATAAAGACTGATTATGGGATCGGGCGCACTGCGCTGCCTCGTCCTTGGGCGTGAGCCTTCAGGCGAATCTCATACTCTACTCACCTTACTTGAGGCAGAAGAAGGTCTCGTACGTTGTCTCATACGGCCCAGTCGTCGTGCCGGCGTTGCCCAGCCCGACATTTTTGATGAAGCGGAAGTCACCTTGGAGAAATCGAGTGGGGGTGCGAATCGCTTTGTGCGTGAGTACCGTGCGCTCCAACGCTTACCGGGTTTAGGAAAAAGTCATACAGCACTCGAGCGTGCGAGTCGACTTGCAGGCATTATTCGTCGCAACCCGCCACCTCCCGAATCCGCCCCCGTTGCTTTCCAAATTACCCGCGAGACCTTACACGCCATGGCAGATCGTCCGCGCCCGGA
>CANHHS010000016.1 GCA_947460445.1 Opitutia bacterium
GAGCCGCCCAGAGCTTTTCGTCGATATGTACTAAATGAAAAGATACAGGATTATACGATTTTCCGAAAGCTCGTGGCATTGCCACAAGCGTAACCCGTGCGCTCGACGGAACGGCCATTCCTTGTGATCTGCAAAATGCGAGCACGCGCACCTTGAGCCCGTCACCGGGTTCGCCGAAGTCGCAGATAGATTGTTTTTGCGGGTGAAAGACTTCGCTCCGTGGCAAGAAATCTCGCTCGCGAATTTGATAGGGGGACCAGCCTTCTGGCCCCAGCAAAACCAGCCCTTTGCCAAGTTGTGGTAATGTGTCGAGATCGACGGCTAGGGCGAAAACGTCGTGCACAAAGCGGTGCTGCCGAGGGCTGATTCGGGCGTGCATTACTTGGCAGTCGTAGAGCCGATGAGTCACTGCCTATACGGTGAAGGCAAACTCACTCCATGCAACTATCATGCGGTATAAAAATGCCTGTTACCTAGAGATTGATGCCGTTCTTCACGCTTTCGGCCACTTTAGTAGAAAGGCGATTTGCGCTTCTCGGTCAGGAACACGCGTGCGTTGTGTATCGCGAAGAAAAACAGGCGGGAAGGCTGGCTCAATGGCTGTCACGGTGACAACGGTATCGGTACAATCAAAGACGGCACGCCAAGCCCCGCAAGCGATGTCGAATCCACCGCCCCTGCGATTGCGAATTCTGCGGGTCCGGTGTGGCCTCGGATCGCGCGTCAAAATTTCAATCATACGCCCCTTGAATTCAATTTCCCATTTGTCTTCGAGCCAGGCGAATTGCTCGGTAGCAAGAGGTCCAATCTTGACGGTACAAGGTCCGCGCTCGGCTTCTTCCTTCGCGTAATCCCCCCACCATCCGGTCGCAGATTGCGGGAAGCTGTCGTATGTCGGCAGGTAAGGTTTAATGTCTAAAATAGGTGTCCCGTCGACGAGATCGCATGGGCCAATTTCAAGGGTGTATTTTTTAACCCCATAAAGTCGTACGGGCGTAATCCCGATCGGATTGGGTCGATGGGGTGAACGTGTGGAGAAAAGGCCAAGGCGTTTTCCAGGCCCAAACGGCGGGAGTATTTTTGATCGCCAGCGGGTGTTTAAGTGGAACCACCAAACTAACCAAACGCGATCAAAGCCAACAAGGTCGTGTAAAGCTTCTTGGTAGCCAGGTACTGGTAGTAGTTCGATATGGTTGCGCTCTTCCGCTGCTTCATCTGGCTGATGCCGTGCTGCGTGTTTCAAATGTTTGCCACTTCGGATGAAGCCGATGGGTTGGCAGACGAGTGCGGGAACGTTTTCAGGTTTTTTGCTCACCAAGGGTCTCCTCCTAGGAGGTAGCTACATAACTGATGTGCGGACCAAATGCCATCTTCATGAAAGCCATAGCGCTGCCATGCTCCGCAAAAATGGACGCGCGAACCCGTGCGCATATTCAGCGCTGGGACTTCGCCTTGGGCTTGTAGGGCCTCCAGCGAGAATAAGGGGTGCTCGCAGGGTATGGTTTGCAGGATGCGGACAGGATCGATTTGTGACCCGTGATTAATAGTCACAAGGTAGTTTTCGCGGTTGGAAACACCCTGCAGGGAATTCATCCAATAGTGGGTTGAGGTTAGTCGGTGACCGCCTTCATCCCATGTGCGCACATTCCACGAAGCGCGCGCAAACTTAGTTTGCGGCAACACGGACATATCGGTATGCACATAAGCAGTGTTATCGTTGAATTGGAATGCGTCTAACGTGCGGCGCTCTTCGAGGTCTGCGTCAGAAAGCAAACGCAGCGAGATGTCAGCGTGTGTTGCGAAGATGACCCGATCAAACCGTTCAATGTTACCACCATATTTGACCTCAACATGATTTTCCACTCGTCGTACCGACTCGACGGGCTGTCCGAGTTGTTGCCGAATGGGCAGTTTGGCGAGTAAGGCTTTGACATAGGTTTCCGAGCCACCCTCGAGCGTGAGCCAAGGGTGTTGAGTGTGTAGGCCGAGGAAGCCGTGGTTGTGAAAAAAGCGGAGGAGTTTCGCAGCCGGGAAACCAAGCATGCGTTCAGGCGGTGTCGACCAAACTGCCGAGCTCATGGGTACGAGGTATAGGTCTAAAAAATCCTGTCCCAGTCCATGCTGCTTGCACCAGTCGGCTAGCGACGTGCGCTCGGCCTCTGGCGACTTCCATCCGGCAGCACCCAGCCGGTTAAATTTTGAAATCTGGAAAAGTAATTTCCAGAAACGTAGGCTCAGCAGATTTTTCTTTTGAGCGAAAAGGTGGCGTAGTGATGAACCTGACCACTCTAGGTTAGCCGGGTCATGGCGAACGGAGAACGACATCGATGTCGGCTTGGGTTGCACGCCTAGCTCGCGGAAAAGTCGACAGAGCAGCGGATAGGTAACTTCGTTGAAGACCATGAAGCCGACGTCCATTGGCTTTTGGTTTTGGGTTCCAGGCTCGGTGACGTGCACGGTGTGTGCGTGGCCGCCAGGACGCTGTGCGCTATCGATCAATGTTACATCGTGTCGATTAGCTAAAAAGCGGGCACAGCTTAGCCCGGTGATTCCTGACCCAATAATCGCAATGCGTTCTCGCGCCATTTCAGCTCAGAGGCTTTCTTCAGCACGAAGGGCTTGCGCTTCAGCGTAAATAGATTCGGGCACAGACTTGAGTCCCCAAATTAAGCCAGTCCACGAAAGTGCGCGGAGAAAATAGTAAGTCGGATCAAATTCCCACCAATAGAATCCTTGTCGCGTCGTTGCTTGGTAGCGGTGGTGATTATTGTGCCAGCCTTCACCGAGCGTAATGAAGGTAAGGATCCATGAGTTGCGGGAGTCATCGTCTGTATTGAAGCGACGCTTTCCCCATACATGTGCCATCGAGTTAATACAGGCAGTGCCGTGGAATAGCACCGTCGTCGAGATAAAGAATCCCCAAACTAGCATTTGCCATCCCGATGTCGCTACGCCGGCGTGAGCTAACCACGCACCGAAGCCGTAGCAGGCTGTGCCGTAAATTGCTGGAACGAATACGTCGAATCGGTTCAAGAAAACGAGTTCGGGGTATTTCGCCAAATCGGGGACTTTAGTGTAATCGGTTGGAAAGTTTCGTTTGCTAGTGATCCAGCCAATGTGTGCCCACCAGAAACCATGTTGGACGGGGGAGTGTTTGTCATCAGGTTCGTCCGAGTGTTGGTGGTGATGGCGGTGATTGTAAGCCCACCAGAGTGCTCCACGTTGCACCGCGGTGGCTCCCCATAGTGCCATGATGAATTGGAAAAAGCGCGAGGTGCTATAGGTCTTGTGAGAGAAATAGCGGTGATACACGCCCGTGATGGCGAGCATGCGGATAAAGTAGAGTGCGATCGCTGTCCAAACCGCAGCCGGGCTCCATCCGACCCAAATGACCGCAAGGCAACCGAGGTGCAAAATGGCAAAAGGGATACAGCGTGGCCAATCGACTTTATCCTGAGCCGCCCGAAGCACGTCAGCACCTTCGGGGATATGGTCGGTATCGACCCAGCGGACGAAGGTCGCCCAAAGGCCAGTAGGCTTCGTGGCAGGCTGAGATTGCATGCCCATAGGGAAGGGCAGAGGGTTCATCTAGCAACTAATTTGGACGTTTTTTGAGTATAGAAACGGCCCCAAAATAGAGTGTTTAGACAAGTTGCACCACGGGCTACGCTTATTAGGGTAAGTACACATGTCTGAGAACCCTGCTCAAGGCGACTGGCAGGCTTGGTTGGCTGAGCACGGCCCCAGGCTACGGCTGATTGCGCGCCATTGGGCACGGTCAGATGCGGATGCCGATGACATTTTGCAGGAGGCATTTATTCGGTATTGGCGCCACCAGCGCCACCTTCCAGGGGATCCGAATGCACTAATTGTTACATCCATTCGCCGTGCAGCGATGGATTTAGGTCGGCAAACGGATCGTCGTGGTAGGCGCGAACAAGTCGTCGCCCATGACATTGAGACGGTTACCTTCTTCGAACTACCGGATGACGGCCGGCATACTATTCTGGCCGAAGCGGTGGCTAAACTTCCGGGGGACCAGCGGTCTGTCGTGGTCCTTCATCAATGGGGCGAACTCACTTTTGCACAAATAGCCGAACAACTTGATATTTCTGTAAACACAGCGGCCTCTCGGTGGCGCTATGCATTAGTGAACCTTAAGAAGCTTTTAGCTGAAACACTCCATGACTGAAGACACCCGCGATATCGAAAACGCCCTCCGCGAACTCCGTCCGCGAGCTTTAAGCCCTGCACTGCAGGCTTCGATTGCCCGCGGTATGGCCGATGCTAGTGAATCAAAGCGCAACACGGTTATTCCCTTCCTGGCGTGGACGGCTCCGTTGGCCGCTGCCGCTGCTGTGGCTTGGGTAGTGCTTTCGCCGAGCGAGACGGCGTCAAGCCCTGCTTTGCCAGGACTTCGCTTAGTTCGAGCTGAACAAGCCCCAACAGAGATCGCATTACTTGAGCCAGTTAAACTCGACGACGGCACATTTGCTCGGCCCATGCGTATGCGCTGGTCCAATGCAGCTCAGTACCGTGATGTGAAAGCTGGCGCGGAGTTGATTCGTTATGCACCGCACGACGAAATTATCGGCCTAGTGCCCATTGAAACTTACTAACCGTAAGCAAAAAACTTTCTAAGCTACGCTCTCTTATAAACCTACCCATTCTTTATGAACTCAATCCGTAATATACCCCTACATGTCTTGCTGTTGGCCGGCATGATTGTCTCCGCGGAGACACCAACTGCCGAAAAATCTGCTAAGCCCGAAGCCAAGGCAACGTCACCTGCAAACCCAGAGACGAAGTTGCAGGCTTATTCAGGCATTAGTGTGACGTCCATGTATTCACGCTTCCGCGAGCAAGAGCTAAAAACCGATATTCCCGAAGGCATTGGAGTCATTGTCGGCTTTGTAGACCCTGAGGGTCCCGCAACAAACAAGCTCCAAGAGAAAGATGTGCTCACGCGCTTAGACGATCAAATGTTGGTTAACTCCGAGCAGTTCCGCGCACTCATTTCGACCCATAAGCCAGGAGATACCGTCAAGCTCGTGCGTGTTCGTGGCGACGAGGTTGATACCGTCGATGTCACTTTAGGCGGTCGGCCCGCCCCCGCCCTGCGTGCTCAAGCTCGGGCTGCCACGGGCAGCGGCGCTAATCCAGCGAATCCCGGCCCGATAACTTTAGGCAGCGGCGTGCGCATTCTTGTGAATGGTCAGGAAATCGACCCTGGTCAGATGATTGCGGGTGGCACGGTTCGTCTCGATCCCAATGCAACTGGCGGTGGACGTGTAGTCATTGTTGGTCCTAATTCAGCAAATATTCCTGATGAAATGCGCCAAGCACTTGAAGATATGCGCAAGCGCGGATTACCCGTTCCTCCGGACGTTGGAAGTGCTACGGCTGATGATCCAAATGCGACATCGCCGAGTGTAGGCACGACACAAACACGGATTGTCAGAAGTTTTAGCTTCGGGGCCGGCCCTTCGGGCGCGACCAGCACTTCATCGTCGATGTTCTCCGACGACGAAGGATCTGTCAGCGTGCGTTCTGAAAATAGTAAGAAATTTGCTACCGTTAAAGATGCTACCGGGAAGGTTCTATTCGACGGTGAGATTACCACACCTGAGCAACTAAAGGCCCAGCCCGATTCGATTAAGTCGCGGATCGCATTGGCCGACGGAAAGAGCGTAGTTATTCCGCCTGCACCTGGGTCGACGCAAGAGCCAGCTGTTGGAACGCCCGCAACAAGCACCAAGCCTGCTCCAAAGAAGAAGCCTAAGCGCGATCCGCTCGAAGGGGCTTAAGTCTTTTCTATTCACAAGGCTCCCGCGAAGTTTCTTTGCGGGAGCCTTTGCTTTTTACAAATCCGTAGCAGGCATGATTTAAGAAAATAAGAGTCTTGAGACTCTCGACTCACTGTTCATGTTGCAGCCATGGCGGTCGCAAGGCTGCCTATATTGCGGCCAAAAGCCGGAATATGGCGACTCGGGATTTAGGGGCCCAGTCGCCACCCTTCTTTGGATACTTTAGCGCTTCTCAAGCTGGATGAGGCGCACATTAGCGGCACCTTCACCCACGATTTTTTCGCACGTGACTTTAAGGGTCGTGTTTTCGGTCAATTCAACTTGGCCAGCGTCGACGCGTTTAAATTTTGCCCAGTCACCTGTGGAAGGAACAGCGACTTTGACGATCTTCTTTCCGCCAAAGTTTAGAGTGAGCGTGTTGCCTGCGCCAGGATTAGCGACTTCGAGGGCTACTTGGTAGGTGCCTTTCGGCGCACTAAAGTTCCAAGTCGCGCTGGCGCTCTCATTCGTCCAGCCGCCGATATTCATCTTCTCTTCATCTTTACTCTCGGTCATCAGTCCGTTGGTCAGCGTCGCATCCTCGGGCAGCAGAGAGACTTTACCGTCTTTCGCTTTGACTGGCTTTCCAGCTTCCGTGCGTACGCCTCCACTGCCTTCGCGTGCTTTGGCAGGACCATCCAAGGTTAGCTTCACAACGGAAGCATGGCGATTAGGCATCTCACTGGGAAGGGCGACAACAATGCCTTCGCGATCGATTTGGATAACGGGCTGTAGCGTTGAGCGATCGAGGAACTTTGCGGCGACAGGCTTGTTGTCCAACGGAAGCACGATACGTCCGTTGGCAGGTCGCTCAAAGATAATGAGGTAAAGGTCATTTCCGCGCTGGGTGATGCGTCCCCAGTTGAATGGCTTCGTGAAAGGTCCACCTTGGGTTTGCTTAATAGACTCACCGTTGACGTTCATCCATTTTCCAATTTCTGCTAAGCGCACGAGTGATTCGGCGGGAATTTCGCCTTCGCCGGTTGGCCCAACATTCAGCAAGTAGTTACCGCCTTTGGACGCACAGTCTGCGAGATTCTGGATGAGCTTGGTGGCTGTTTTCCAGTTTTGATCGACGGCCACATAACCCCACGTGTCATTCATCGTCATGCACGACTCCCAGTAGACCCCTTTGGGGAATCCATTGGCAGGGATGTTTTGCTCAGGTGTGCCGTAGTCGCCCACACCTTTATTGCCTGAATAGCCAGCAGACATGCCTTGCATGCCCGCGCGGGATTTGCCGACGCGGTTGTTAAGGATGGCATGTGGCGCAACCTTGCGACACCAGGCTTCTACGTCTGCACCCATTTCGGTCGTGTAACATCCCTCCCATTCGCCATCAAACCACAGTAAACCTGGGTCGAAGCGGTCGGAAATTTCTTTGAGCTGCGGCTTTAAATATTCATTAATGTACTTCGGCATATCCGTCGGGCCTTCTGCCAAGTCATTGTAGCCGCGCCGTTGCCCGTAAAGCGGGTGGTGCCAGTCCATAATTGAATGGTAGAGACAGAACCGCACACCATGGCGCAAGCAGGCCTCTTGGAGTGGCTTGAGAAGGTCTTTGCCGTATGGCGTGGAAGCCACGTCGTGCTTCGTGATGGGCGAGTCCCAGAGGCAAAAGCCATCGTGGTGCTTGGATGTGATCACGATATAGTCAATGCCGGCAGCCTTGGCGGCACGCACCCAAGCATCGGGGTCGTACTTGATTGGGTTAAATTTATCACGCGCTTCCATGTACTTGGAAAACTTCACCTTGCCGCCACCTTGCTCAATGAGCCATTCGCCGGCACCACCGACGCGCTTGCCATCAACTTCGCCAGCCCATTGGCTGTAAATACCCCAGTGGATGAACATGCCGAAGCGGGCATCCGTAAACCATTTCATCCGCTGTTCTTTTTGTTCCGGCGTTTCCGTCTCCGTCCAATTCACCTGTGGGTAGTTGTTGGGATTGAGCGAGCTTGCGGGAGCCGCTTGTCCTCCTCGTGAGTAAACAATCGAAAGCCCGATCGCGCAGAGTGCGACGAGGATGAGGGTGCGCGTTTTATTCATAAGAAAAGGGGTTATGGGGTAGTTATAGATAGCCTAAGGCTAACGTTTTACGCCACTTGAAATTTCTCGGTTAGGCGTTTATCTGCAAATCATGGCATCTACCACGGAGGTACTTTCTCGCTGTGTTGCGGGCCTTAACGCGACCGCAACCATTCTACTAACAATTGGCTATCTGCGCATTCGCCGAGGAGATCGCATGGGACACGGTCGCGTCATGGCAGCAGCGTTTGTGACATCAGCCATTTTCTTGGCAGTTTACCTCGCGTCCAAAGTTCATCTTTGGGTGGCACTGGGTCGGACGAACATTACTTACCAACCTTTAGAAGGGTCAATTTGGGCTCAATTAACCTCGCTCTATTACCTTATCCTCATTCCCCATGTCTTGCTGGCGATTGCCGTCACCCCGTTTATTATTCGGGCAGTTTACCTGGCGCGTGCAGGAAGGTATGAAGAGCACAAAAAACTTACCCGCTGGGTATTTCCTGTTTGGTATTACGTCTCTGTGACTGGAGTGATTGTTTGGCTGTTTATGGAATACAGCGGCTCTTTAGCTCAGGTCGCACAGGTTACGTCTTAAGCCTTAGGTTCCCTCTCGACCTTCTGCATTGACCGAGCCATAGTCGGATTCTCGATTTATGGACGAAACTCCATCGGCTAACACGCAAACAGATCGCTTCCTCTTTTGGACGGCATTTCTGATTCTTATTGCCGCAGCATTCATGCTCTACTCTTCGATTAAAGAAGAAGAGGAGAGATTGGCAGGCTTGCATAAAATTGAAAAAGACCGGGAAGCGGAGTTGGCTCTGGCAGAGAAAGCTCGCGACCAAGGTACGCGATTCCTTGACCGGTTTTCAGGTGACCCTGAATTTGTACGCGACCAAGCACGCGAGCGGCTAGGTTTAGCCTCACAAGATGAGGTGGTTATTCGCGTTGAAGGCACATCCGCCACTGCTAACCCCAGTAGTCGACCTTCTCGCTCGCTTTTTGCCCCAGAGCCTTCAGCCGAGTCAGCCCGTTAAAGCTCCTTTCCGTTTGCCACCGTGCGGGGGTCTTGGCGTAATCCAGCGTAATGGCTAAGAGAAAACATGTAACCTGGGGCGGCCGGTTTGCTTCGGGTCCCAATGCGCTGATGCAGCGTTTCAGCGAGTCTGTCTCTTTTGACAAGCGACTCGCCCCCTTTGACATTGCTGGATCCAAAGCGCATTCAGCTATGTTGGCCAAAGTTGGTATCTTGAAGTCTTCAGAGCGGGATGCGATTCACCGCGGGCTCGACGCAATTGCACGTGAAGTTGCTGCCGGTAAATTCCATTGGCGCACTGAACTCGAAGACGTGCATATGAATATTGAGCAGGCTTTAACCGCACGCGTTCCTGTTGCGGCTAAATTACATACTGCTCGTTCACGGAATGATCAAATTGCCACCGACGTCCGGCTCTACATCAAGGCCGCATGCGTCGAGGTAGATGGTGCCTTGGTCGATGCCTTGCGTGTTATTGTTAAGTTGGCCCGTCAACACGCCGATGTGCTGATCCCTGGTTACACCCATATGCAGCGGGCTCAGCCTGTCTCCATTGCCCACCACTTCCTCGCCTTTGCGGAGATGCTCGGTCGCGACCGTGCCCGTTTCGCCGCGGTAGCCGAATCTGCTAATTGGTGTCCACTGGGCTCTGGTGCTATTGCGGGCACGACATTGCCAATCGATCGTGAATTTGCCGCGAAGCAATTAGGCTTCGTTGATGCGAAGGGTAAACCGCGCGTAACGCGCAACTCAATGGATGCAGTCGCCGACCGCGATATTGCTACAGAGTTCACCTTTGCGTCAGCACTCTGCGCAACCCATCTTTCAAGGCTGGCTGAGGATTTAATTCTTTGGACGACAACAGAGTTCGGCTTTGCGCGAATTCCGGACGCGTTCTCCACCGGCTCATCCCTGATGCCGCAAAAGCGTAATCCAGATTCGCTTGAACTCATGCGCGGTAAAGCTGCGCGGGTTCATGGATCTCTCACGCATCTCTTAGGTCTGACTAAAGGCCTTCCGCTTACCTATAACCGCGACTTACAGGACGACAAAGTTCCTCTCTTTGACGCCCATGACCAAATCCTGCTTACGCTTCAAGTCGCTAGCGGCACGCTTTCTGGAATGACCTTTAACCGTGCGCGGTGTGCGGCTGCTGTGTCTGACCCTGCGCTCCTAGCGACCGATTTAGCAGATTGGCTAGTGTCCAAGGGTATGCCTTTCCGTCACGCTCATCACGCGGTTGGCCGCTTGGTTGCCGTTGCTGAAAAATTGGGTAAGCCTCTCAATCAAGTTTCCGATCACGCAGCCCTTGCCGCTGATCCTGCGTTTAAGGGTGATTGGCGTAAGGTCTTTGATCTTAAACGCGCGATGCACGCTCGTGAAAAAACCGGGATGCCGGGCCCTCGTGCAGTTGCTGGTGCGATTGCGCGCTGGGAGCGCGAACTGCGTTAATCTGTAATGGAAGTCGGCTTTCTCTTAGCCGCTTGCTTTGTCGCGAGTCTATCACCGGGACCTGCTTCGCTCGCCACTTTGAGTACCGCTTTGCGGTCTGGTGCACGGCGTGCTTCATGGCATACCCTGGGCTTAGCGACAGGCGAGGTGCCAATCTCTATCGCCGCACTTGAAGCCTCTAGTTGGCTTACCCATTCGCATCCAGAAGTGATGCGTGCGTTGGCTTGGGTGGGTGCTGCATGGTTTGCTTACACGGGATTACTTCAACTGCTGTACCCTCGGGATTCTTTGAACGAAGAAGATGACCGCGTAGACGGTCGGTTGGCGTTATTCACGCGCGGTTTTTTAGTTAATATAACGAATCCCAAAACATTACCCTGGATGCTGGTCATCATTCAGTCGGCACATGTTCCTGTGGATGCGATCACTGGACGCACCGTTGCCATTTTCCTGTTTTGTACCGTTGGAGCGGAAGCCGTGGTAATGACTTTTTATGCATTTCTAGCAGGGTCCTTGCGTCCGCGTTTAGTTAACCCTGAGGTTTCCAGAAATATAGACCGAGTAACGGGCGTTGTCTGGCTAATGATTTCAGGCGTGGCGGTGAACGCAGCCCTGCACTGAGTTTACTCTACGGACAGACCGTGCGTTTCCAGGAAAGCTATCACCGTCTGTGACAAGGGAGGTCGCATGGACGCCGGGATGCTCCGCGAGCCTTCAGCTGCACAACTTAAGTAGCCTAGCTTCCGTTGGGCATCGACATGGATGTCGCGTCCTTCTGACCAGCGTTGTAAACAGGCAGCCGCTCGCGCCCACTCCGTCCATTCTTGGTCTGCATCCTTAGCCGACTCTATTAAAGTCGAGAGAGGGGAGTTGTTGAGTAAGCGCAAAACTGCTTCGGCGTCGTCTTGTCCTATGGCTTTAATAAGCGCGTCTAAGTTGCTCATGTTTTGTAACCCAAAACAGAACTCAGCCAGCGTTCAGCCTCCGCTACTGTCCATCCTTTGCGTGTGGCATAGTCTGCGATTTGATCGCGCTGCAAGGTGTCGACGTCGAAGTAAATAGATCCAGGGTGTCCAAAATAAAGGCCCGAAACGGAGGCAGCTGGGTTCATGGCGTAAGATTCTGTTAACGTGCAACCTGTATTCTTGGCTGCATCCAGTAATTGCCAGATCAGGGCTTTCTCTGTGTGTTCGGGACAGGCTGGATAACCCGCAGCGGGACGTCGGCCAGCATAGGACTCATCAATAAGTTCACTAACGGTAAGTTTCTCGTCCGGGGCATAACCCCAAAGGCGCGTACGTACTTCGCGGTGGAGCCATTCCGCACAGCCCTCTGCAAGTCTGTCGGCAATCGCTTGAATAAGAATTTCGCGGTAAGGATCTTTTTCTTTGAATGATTTCGCATAGGCATCGATTTCATGCCCGGCGGTAACGGCGAAGGCGCCAATATGGTCGCCCGGTTGATCTGAAATAAGGTCAGCCAATGAACGCGAGCGATCGGTGTTCGGCCGGACGGCTTGATCTCGTAAGAAGTGGAATGAGCCAAGGGGTGATGATTGCCCAGCATCCTTGAATACAGCGACGTCATCGGTGATTCGGCGTGCAGGCCAGATGCCAGCCACACCGCGTAAATGCACGCGCTTATTGACGATTAGATTTTCGAGTTCGAGGCGGGCATCGTCGAAAAGTTTACGTGCCTGTTCGCCGTATTGCTTCGAAGTAAGAATTTGAGGGAACGCGCCTCTTAAGCCCCAAGTAATAAAGAATGGTGTCCAGTCGATGATTTCAGCAACCGCTCGTACATCAATCGAGTCGAAGGCGGTTACCCCTGGCTTCAGCGGGGCGCCAGGCTGCTTCCCTTTAGGGATAAGTGGCTTGGTGCGTGCAACAGTCAATGGGACGCTGGCAGCGGGCGTTCGCTTTTCATAGTCTTCGCGCACTTTGGTTTGTGTTGCCGTCAGTTGTGCAACGTAGGCATCGCGACGTTCGGGTGAGCCAAGGTCTGAGCAGACAGCTGTGACCAGTGAGGCGTCAGCCACATGGATGACGGGTCCGGCGTAGCGGCCCGCAATTTTGATCGCAGTGTGTTCACGTGACGTTGTTGCCCCGCCAATTAACAGAGGTTTTTGAATACCTGCCCGACCAAGCGCATCGGCCACACCCATCATTTCTTCGAGTGAGGGAGTGATCAGTCCAGATAGGCCAATAAAATCAGCCGATGTCCGTTTGGCCTCCTCGACAATTTTTTCCGTAGAGACCATCACGCCTAAATCAATGACGTTGTAGTTATTGCAGGACAGAACCACGCCGACGATATTTTTGCCAATGTCGTGAACGTCGCCTTTGACCGTCGCAATCAGGAATGTGCCACGTTTTGCTCCTGCGGTTTTTTCGGCTAAAAGTGCAGGCTCGAGTGTGCCAACCGCAGCCTTCATCACCCGGGCGGACTTAACAACCTGAGGAAGGAACATCTTACCAGAGCCAAAGAGATCACCCACCACGCGCATGCCAGCCATCAATGGACCCTCGATAACTTCAATCGGGCGCTTAAGTTCTTCAAGAGCCTCCAAAGTGTCTTCCTTGATGTACTTCGATTCGCCTTTAACGAGGGCATGCTTCAGGCGTTCGGCAACGGACAACGAACGCCAGGCATCGGCGTCGCTCGGACCCGCTTCAACGCGGTTTTTCGCAAAACGAGCAGCGGCCTCAACGAGCCGGTCGGTTGCATCGGGGCGCCGGTTAAGGATGACATCCTCAACTAAAGTGCGGAGTTCAGGGTCAATCTCTTCGTAGACCTCAAGCATGCCCGCGTTGACGATGGCCATGTCGAGCCCAGCAGCGATTGCGTGGTAAAGGAAGACCGTGTGCATCGCTTCGCGCACACGATTGTTTCCTTGGAAGGCAAAGGATACATTCGAAAGGCCGCCGGACGTACGCACGCCTGGACAGCGCCTTTTGATTTCACGAACAGCTTCGATGAAATCGACGGCATAGTTTTCGTGCTCTTTAATGCCTGTCCCGACAGTCAGGATATTCGCATCGAAGATAATGTCTTCGGCAGGGAAGCCTGCCTGTTCGGTGAGTACTTGATAGGCGCGTTGCGAGATGCGCACCTTTTCGTCAAAAGTTGCGGCCTGGCCTTTTTCGTCGAAAGCCATGACAACAATCGCCGCTCCGTATTTCCGGCAGACACGTGCTCGGCGAATAAGCTCTGCTTCACCTTCTTTCAATGAGAGCGAATTAACGATTGGCTTACCTTGTACGCAGCGCAGTCCAGCCTCGAGGATCTCCCATTTCGAAGAGTCGATCATGACGGGAACGCGAGCGATGTCAGGTTCGACCGCGATTAAGTTCAGGAACTTGTGCATCGCGGCGATTCCATCGAGTAATCCGGCATCAAAGTTGATATCGATAATCGCTGCGCCGTTCTCGACCTGCTGTTTTGCAACAGTAAGTGCTTTGCCGTAGTTTTCGGATTCAATTAACTCACGAAAGATTTTGGAACCCGCAACATTGGTGCGCTCGCCAATATTAACAAACGAAGCTGCGCCACCCGTTAGGTTTAAGGCTTCAAGTCCGGCGAGGCGTAAGGCCGCAGGGGGGTGACTGAGGGCGTGCGGCCTGCAGTTTGCAGTACGACGGCGAATGGCTCGAATGTGATCAGGAGTTGTGCCACAGCACCCGCCTAAAATATTGACCAAGCCATCACGTGCGAAGGTCTCGAGAATCGCCGCGGTATCTTCAGGGCCTTCCGGGAATCCTGTTGGAGACAGCGGGTTGGGTAAGCCAGCATTGGGATAACAAGAGACTGCCACGTCGCTTTTTCGGGCGAGCTCTTCAATGTGTGGGCGCATTTGCGCGCCGCCTAAGGCACAATTCAATCCTACCGAGAGAGGATTCGCATGGCGTACCGTATTCCAGAAGGCTTCGACCGTTTGTCCAGTGAGTGTGCGCCCTGAGGCATCCGTAATGGTGCCTGAAATCATTAAGGGGACGCGGCATTGGCGCGCTTCAAATGCTTCGTCGATCGCAACGAGCGCGGCTTTGAGTACTAAGCCGTCAAAAACGGTTTCACAGAGAAGGATATCAACCCCTGCATCCAAGAGGGCATCAACTTGTTCGCGATAGGCATCACGGACTTCATCGAAAGTAATATCACGCTTCCCGGGATCACTCACATCCCGACCCATCGATAATGTTTTATTGGTTGGGCCTATGGCGCCTGCGACGAAACACGTTCTGCCTGGCTGAGCAGCTTCAACGGCTTTACAGGCTCGACGGGCAACCGCTACCGCAGCTTCGTTTATTTCGCGAACAAGGTGGGCGAGGCCATATTCAGCTTGAGCAATCGATGTGCCGTTAAAGGTGTTGGTTTCAACGATATCTGCTCCCGCTTCAAGGTATGCTTGGTGAATCGATTCAACGATTTCGGGGCGTGTCAGTACCAGCAAGTCGTTGTTACCTTTTAAGTCGCGAGTGTGCTTTTGAAGAATGTCCCCGCGGTAGTCGGCCTCACCGAGCTTCCGCTGTTGCAGCATCGTGCCCATGGCGCCGTCTAAATAGACAATACGCTCCGCAAGGAGGGCCTGTAGGCGCTCCCCGGCTGGGTTTAATGGCAATTGTGCCAACATGCTCCCTTAACCCTGCCGTCTCTCCCGCCACGGTCAAGGTTGGGTCGTGTCATCCACGATTCTGTTCGAGCGTCGGGGGCTTTTTAGCCCGAACCAGGTCTTGGGCGCGGTACAGCACAATGCGCTTTTCAAAGAACTTCTCATCCCCGCTCAGCAGCGGTTGAAGCTCTAAGCTGTGGCTAGGCTTAATCCCGATACCTGCAAACTCTACCGCGGGATCGCCGCCCTGCCAGTAAAGGATGCCATTAGGTAGCGAATTTTTTTCACCGCGGCGCACAAGCTGTTTGGTGTTGGCAATAAACTCAGGCAGGCTGCTCACAGCTCGACCGGTCACAAAGTCATGTTCGTGGCGCAGTGTTTCTGCCCGTGCATTGCGAATATCCACATTTCTCAGTCCAAGTCGCACGATGATATCGTGTACGCAGGCAATTTTTTTACCAACAGAGTCCACGAGCGTAAACTCAGCCTGAGGGTAGAGTACGGCAAGGATGAGTCCGGGGAACCCGCCACCGGTTCCAATATCTATAACGCGTGCACCTTTCATGAGCTTCAGCATGCGCACAGCGGCAATACAAGGCGCGTAGTGGTGCCACTCGAGTGCATCGATGTCTTTGCGGGAAACTAAATTTACTTTCGCGTTCCATTCCCGGTGCAGTGCGGCCATCGCCCGAAGTTGCTCCCAGGCAGCTGCAGGTACTTCAGGAAAAAGAGGAAGGATGCGGTCCACAGGGATTTCTGTCCCGAAAGCCTGCAGCACTAAAGCCTAAAGCATCTCAGGCTTGCGCCGAGTGGAGGCCAACACCTACGGTTATGCATGCTCTCCCACGTTGTTTTGTTCTGGCTTAAGCCTGATTTGACTGCCGCCCAGCGTGCCGACTTTAGGGCGCAGGTGAATACTTTGGCGACCATCCCAGGCGTGACTCAATGCCATATCGGCACCCCTGCCTCCACGGATCGTCCCGTCATTGACCGCACGTATTCAGTGGGGCTTAACCTTATTTTTCCGAGCATGGCGGCGCACGACGTGTATCAAGTTCACCCCGTCCACCTTGCCTTCGTTGAAAAATGTAAGTCGATGTGGACGAAGGTCGTTATTTACGACTTCGAATAAGCTATCGAGAATGGTTTCCACCAAATAAAAACCCCGTCGCGTGACGGGGTTTTTATTTAAGGGCTAAGGCCGATTAGGCTTTAGGGACAATCTGCACGCTGCGGTGCTCGCGATCCCACTTCACAATACCTTCGGAAAGAGCGAAGAGGGTGTGGTCGCGGCCCATACCAACATTACGGCCTGCACGCATGCGTGTACCGCGTTGACGGAGAAGGATTGAGCCAGCGGTGGCGAATTGGCCGCCGTAGAGCTTAACGCCGAGTCGCTTGGAGTTGGAGTCGCGGCCGTTGGAGGACGTTCCGCCGCCTTTCTTTGTTGCCATGGCAGTTCAGGGAGGGGTTAAGGGTGAAAAAATAATTAGCCTTGGATGGATTCAATCTTAACGACTGAAAGCTCCTGGCGATGTCCGCGACGGCGATAATAGCCTTTACGACGGCGGTGTTTGAAAATGCGAATTTTGTCGCCGCGCTTGTTTTCCAAAAGCTTCGCGGTGACTTTAGCGCCCGCAACGAGAGGAGTGCCAATTTTGGCCGCTGCGCCCTCGCCGAGGAAAACCACTTTATCAAAAGTGATTGTATCCCCCTCCTTGGATTCAGGGAGTTGGTTGATGGTTAAGATGTCGCCTTGTTTAACAGTGAACTGGCGACCGGAGGTGAGAATCGTGGCCTTCATGGCAGTCGGAAGGTCGAGCAAAGGGTTCACGGGGTACTTGGCAAGGGATTTTCTCATGGTTTTGGCCTTTTCCCCCGGGCCAAGACCCCGCACCCTAAGGGAGTGAACCCTTTTCACCCCCCATTCCCTCCCTCTGATGACCTAGGGGCCCGCTTGGACCGTAACCTGAGCAAAGGCCCTAATATCGCTCTATCTGCCTTCGTTCACCCCCGGGCGGTTGTTGAGGGGGCGGTTACCCTGGGCGCTAAATCAAGTATTTGGCCCTGTGCTGTCCTTCGGGGCGACATTGAGTCCATTACGGTTGGCGAGGGCACGAATATCCAAGACGGAGCTGTCGTCCATGTGGCTGATGGTCTGCCCGTAAAGATTGGTGCACAGGTCACCGTGGGACATTTGGCGATGATCCATGCCTGTGAAATCGGTGATGGATGTTTAATCGGGATGCACGCCACCTTGCTCGATGGGTGTGTGATTGGTGCACGAACAATTATTGGTGCAGGAGCTTTGGTTACGAAGGGCACTAAAATCCCACCAGGTTCATTGGTCTTGGGTGCACCTGCAAAAGTTGTGAGAAGTTTAACTACAGAAGAGCAAGCGGAACTTCCAAGTTGGGCGGAGAGATATGTGATTGTGGCGAGTCATCACTCGCGCTGGCACTGATGTCGACGATTGCTGAAAATACTTTAGATCAAGCCACGTGGCTTTCGCGTCGCGCCAAACACCATGCCCGAGTTGATGGTCTTACAGAAGCGCGACGTCTGCGGGCGGCCGCAGGAAAGGCACACCCAGTTGAAGATTTTCTTTTTACCTATTATCCATTTCGTGTTGGCGCTTTGCGGCGCTGGTCACCCGGCTGGGGGGTTCAGCTTGAAGCTGAATCGATACCCGCAGGGGAGGGATGGTGGCAGCTCGGTGTCACTGGATTGTGCGTAGACGAAAAAGAAAGAGATGCGACGGCGCTCAAGCTTGCTCAGTTTGTACGCAATCTCTGCGTCGCGGTGGCTGGTCGCCCTGCGTACCATGGATGCTTTGGTCTACACGAATGGGCGATGGTTTATCGCTCTACAGGGGCACGTCGCCATGCGAGTTGGCCGCTCCGACTTTCGCCCGCAACAACCGATGCTGTCGTTGAGTCTATGCCTGTGCGCTGTACTCACTTCGACGCCTTTCGCTTCTTCACGGACGAAGCGCGTCCACTTAACCGACTTCAGCCAGACTTGGATAGTCGTATCTTGAATGAGCAGCCGGGTTGCATCCATGTGACGATGGATCTTTATAAGTGGGCGATGAAGCTCCGACAGTTGATACCCTCTGAGTTGGCTGCGGATGCTTTTGATTTAGCGATGGATGCCCGTAGTATCGACATGCGTGCAAGCCCGTACGACTTTTCTGCCTTAGATTTTAAACCAATCTGTATTGAGACTGCGGAAGGTCGCGCAGAATACGAAGTGGAACAACGACGACTCGCTGCTTTAGCAGCGCCGATACGCGCTCAACTTATTTCAGTCTGCGACCGAATCCTTGCGGGTTGAATTTAGGGCAGGCGAATCACCCAGATGTCTTTGTACTCGACTCGGCATCCAGGGTCGTGGGCTTGAAGCGCAAAGGTTCCCGAACCCATACGACGACCATCCATGCCCGCAGGGGGCTTCCAGCCGGCAGGTTCGGTAAAGTCGGTCGTCAGTTTTCCATCAATCCAGATTTGGACATGTTTTCCTTGGACGCGAATGCGGTACTCGAACCAGGTCTCGTCAGGAGCTGCGGGATTATCCATGACGTCTTTGATCGCATAGAGTCCGCCTGTTTTGCGTACATCTGCATGCGTTGCATTCACCTGTGCCTCGTAGCCAGCCGATGGCCAGCCATTGGGTTGGTAGCGTGTGTGGAAATAAATACCCGAATTAGCTTTAGCGTGGGTGCGAACTTTCGCATTCAGCTCAAAGTTTTTAAATTCAGCCCGGCCGTCTGGGCCGACATAGTAGAGATGGCCGCGCCCGCCACGGATCTGGATTTCACCATCGGCAACCGTGAACGCACCCGCGCCGTCTTCGGAAGTCTTCCA
>CANHHS010000017.1 GCA_947460445.1 Opitutia bacterium
CGGCGAAAGCGAGTTTTGGGTTTAGGTGGTGCGGGTGAATCATTGCGACCACAACGGTATCTTTAGGTAATTCTGTTGCGGTGTTACTGACGGTGACGCACTCGAAACTGCGACTGAGTTCTGCCATCAGTACGTCGCCTGGGCCAGGCTCCTGGCCTTGTCCTTGTGGCAGGTCGCTGGATAAAGGCAGTGTTGAGATGAAAGCGAGGCGTGGTTTGCTTAGACGGGTGACTGAGGCGATCAGCTGGGCGATATCATATTCCAAGAAGCGCTCGCGCCGCGGGTCGAGAAAAGGAATCGAGCGGATCGAGTCCGCTTGTTGAGCGGTTAATCCTAAGTATGCAGTGCCATTCGCTGTGCGCGTACCCGCTAAGCCTTGTCGCTGTGCGCGTGACTCATCTTCGGTGTCGGGTTGTGGATCCGTTATGCGCAGTCGGATGGCGCCATTGGATGCATCCGCAAACGACCTTAATAGACCTTCGGCACGTCGGGAGTAGGCTTCGAGGTATGGCGAAAGGCGTGTGTCGCCGTGGCTCGTGAAGAGTTCAATCGTCACAGGTTCGCCGACAGTTGACGCAATATGACGTGAGCCTGCTGAGAGGCTAAAAATACCGTCTTCGGTTAAGTCGAGGCGGGTGGCCATGCGGTCGGCAATCAAGTTGGCAAAAAATGCCGCAGCGATGACGGCGAAGACAGCGAGAAGGGTTTGCGCGCGATTCATTGGAGTGGGCTTTAGCGACGTTCGATCATGAGAGTGCTTAAGCCGAGGCCAGCTAAAGCAACTGAGATGAAGTAGGTGAGTGGCTGAATGCCGAGTATGCCGAGCGTGAATGGTTCAAGGTTTCGCCAGAGACCAATACGGGCCACGTTCGAAACGTACTGCGCAGGCAAGATGCCGCTCAATAAATTATCGAGCACGCCGTAGCCGACAATAACGAGGATGAAGCAGGCGAGGAAGCCGGTGACAAATGCGATCACTTGGCTGCGCGTCAGCGCCGAACACACCGCCGCGATTCCTAAGCATGCACCGCCGCAGAGGAGTGACCCAAGGTAGCCGCAGGCGATAGTACCTAAGTCGGGGTTTCCTAACCAAGAAACGGTTAGCACCATTGGCAGGGACATCGCGAGCGCGGTGGCCAAGAATAGCCAAGCTGCAATAAATTTACCAAGGGCAGCTTGCCAAACGGTTACGGGCCATGTGAGCAATAGTTCAAGGGTGCCTTGTCGGCGTTCTTCCGCCCAGAGACGTGCACCAGCGGCAGGAGCCAGGAATGCCCATAGCCAAGGGTGGTAGATGAAAAACCGATCGAGGTTCGCAATGCCCGACTCATAGAACGAGCCGACAAAGAAAGCTAAAGAAACCGCGAAGGCGTTGAAAACCGCCAGGAATACATAAGCTAGTGGAGTTCGGAAGTATCCGAGAAACTCACGGGCAAGAATGGCACGGAAAGCACGCATGGGATTAAGTCGTAAGGTGGCGGAAGATTTCATCCATGCGCTTGCCGGGGAAGCGGGCTAGGAGCGACTTGGGAGTTTCGTCGCAGCGAATTTCGCCGCGTGAAATTAAAACGACACGCGTGCAGAGGGCTTCAACTTCTTCCAATAAGTGCGTGGACACGATGACGGCTTTGCGCTCAGCCATCCCCGCGAGAATGCGACGGACTTCGTGTTTTTGATTAGGGTCTAAGCCGTCTGTGGGTTCATCTAAGATAAGAACTTCAGGGTCATGGATGATGGCCTGGGCAAAGCCGACGCGCATGCGGTAACCTTTGGAGAGCGTGTCCACGGTTTGTCCGGCAACATCGCTTAAGCGACACAATGCTAAGGTTTCATGTACGCGCGTTGCGGCATCTTTTAAGCCGCGTAAGGTTGCCGCAAAATGCAAAAATTCTTTCACCGTCATTTCGCCGTAAGCCGGTGCGCCTTCAGGCGAATAACCCAGTTTGCTTTTTGCTTCCACGGGTGATTCCGAAACATCGAAGCCGGCAATTCGCGCAGACCCTTGATCGGGTTGCAGGTATCCCGCCAAGAGTTTCATGGTCGTTGATTTACCAGCGCCATTCGGACCGAGAAACCCAATGACTTCTCCGCGTTCGACTGAGAGCGATAGGTTGGAAACGGCGCGAATCGTGCCGTAAGATTTTGAAAGATTCTTTGCTTCAATCAGTGCCATTGTGAAAAGGTGCGCCTTAGCGAACAGGGGGGAGTGTCGCTAAGGTGATCTTGGCGGCTTCAAAGCGTCGGCGAATCTCTGTGAGCAGGCGTTCGTTTTCAGCAGCACAGTCCCAGGCTGCGGCAGGGTAGTGCCACCAGAGGATGCGTATTGTTGGGCCAGCAGACGACAGCTTCTCGAGGTGAATGCGGGGAGGGTGGGCCGGCTGTGCGCCTCGGTGGCCAGCAAAGATTTGGCGAGCGATCACAAGGGCTTCCTCGGTATGCTTTGCATCTGTATCCGCAGAAAGTTCCAAGAGGTGCTGTGTGCGGATATAAGGGCGCTCTGTTACATTGGTCAGGGAGCGATTCGCTAGTTCACCATTAGGCACCGTCACAAGTTGTCCGTCCGGTGTACGCACGCGCGTGGAGCGCAGGCCAATCGCTTCGACCACTCCAGTAAGTCCTGCCGCGTCAATGGTGTCACCGAGTTCAAATGGTTTATCCACCATGAGCATGACGAATCCAAAAAAGTTCTTAATTGTATCTTGGGCAGCAAAGCCGAAGGCGAGGCCGCCTACGCCTACGCCCGCGAGAATATTTTGGGCAGCGTCGGAGTTAATGACGGAGATGCATTGGATGAATCCGTAGATGACGACGATTACGCGAAGCACTGTTCCGCTGATGGGAACAAGTACGTCATCCAGTTTATTGACCGAACGGTCCGCGAGGACTTGAAAATAAGCTTGGGCAACTTTGGTTAGTTGGAAGGCAAAGTAGAAAACGGCGTAGACGCGGAAAATTCGACGAGCGGTGTCAAATTGGCTGGCCCACGTTGCCTTTTCTAAAGCCTCGTGAGCGTCGGCGACGACAAACCAGAAGGCGCCCGCTGCGAGGGCGATGGGCATGGTAATGCCAATGGCGGAAAGCAGGGCTCCCCCGACCGGATGGTTTGGCATGTGCGTTGAAACCCAATTGAGGGTTTTGCGCAAAACCCAGCCGAGGACGATGGCGAGAAAGATCCAAAAAGGAGCATGTGTCCAGTTTGGCAGGAATGAGAGGTCGATGAGTGCGACGTGCATAGGGGTCTTGGGGATAACAGGTAGGGGGTAGTTTTCAAGCGTCGCATTTATCCAATCCGCTTGTCCTATTCACAACTCCCTCTCACGCTCAACCTTGTGAGTGAAACCGCTGCTAAACCTGTCGTCTTAACCTGTGCTCAGCCCACGGGCCGCTTACACTTAGGTAATTATCTAGGTGCGGTTCTCAATTGGGGCGCGATGCAGGACGACCATGAATGTTATTTTGGGATTGTTGATCAGCATGCCATCACCGTCCCCACGGTGCCGGCCGATTTGCGAAATAACACTTACCTGTGCCTGGCGCAGTATATGGCGTGCGGTCTGGATCCAGCGAAGAGCCGTCTCTTTGTTCAATCTCATGTGATTGGTCACACGGAGTTAGCTTGGATCTTGGGGTGTATCTGTCCGCTGGGACAACTTGAGCGCATGACGCAATTTAAGGATAAATCGAGCCGTCAAGAATCTGTCGGTGCGGGCTTGCTGACATACCCTGTGCTGATGGCTGCCGACATTCTTCTTTATAACGCAGCGAAAGTTCCCGTTGGTGAAGACCAGAAGCAACACCTCGAGTTAACCCGTGATCTAGCCCAGAAATTTAACCGTACCTACTCCGACACATTTATTGTCCCTGAGCCTTTTATTGCCAAGACAGGTGCTCGGATTATGTCGCTACAAAATCCGACAGCGAAAATGTCGAAGTCTGACCCGCATGCAGCAGCGACAGTATTTATTACCGACACGCCCGATGAGATCCGTCAAAAAATTGGCTCAGCCGTTACGGACTCTGGCAGCGAGGTTCGTGCGACGGCCGACAAGCCTGGCGTGACGAATCTTTTGCAAATTCTCTCGGCCTGTACGGGAAAGTCTGTGCCTGCACTGGAAGAAAGTTTCACTGGCAAGGGTTACGGAGATTTTAAACGAGCGGTGACCGATGCGATTGTTGACACGTTAAGTCCCGTTCGCGAACGCTTCGCTTTATATTCAACCGACCGTACAGAACTTGATAAGGTGTTAAAGCTAGGGGCAGAGGGCGCCCAGAAGACTGCCTATAAGACGCTTTCTAAGGTGTACCGTAAGGTCGGCTTCGTTGAGCGACCTCGCTAAGAATCTTTGATTCCGCCTTGTCCCCGGGCCATTGGGTCGCATCCTGCGTTTGACCCAAACCCTCATGCAACAACTCCAACAATTCCTAAAGGAGAAGTGGTTCCTTGTCGCTGCGGACGCCTTAGTTGTCATCGGCGTCCTCAGTCTAGGCCTTGATCCGAAAGACGGCTTCAGTGCCTTCTTGGCTGTCGCCGCGATTTTAGCGGCCGCCTTAATTGTACTCGTCCCTGTTTTACGGGAGGACGCAGGCAAGAAACAGCGCCTCGCGGAACAAGCACGTCTCCGCGCAGCTCTTGCCGAGGAAATTGATCGTGTGCGCGACGAAGTGCGCTCCGCCACCGAGTTGACGACACGTCGACTTGCCGATGCTGAACTTTCGGCCAAGAAAGCCGGCGAGACGGCAGCCGAAGCGGTCGCGCGCCGCGCCTCAACAGAGATTGCTGCCCTGCGTACCGAGTTAGCGTCTTTAGTAAAAGCTTCCGAATCTGGTGACGAGTTAGCTGGAAAGCTCCAATCGATTGCAGACACCGCACGTGCCGCAGCGGCAGACGCCGAGGAAGCACTTGAGAATTCAGAAAAGGCCAAGACGGCTGCAGCAGACTCCGCGCGCCTCGCGAAAGAGGTTGCCGCGCTTCATGCAGCACTCGCACAAGCTCAATCCGACGCCGCTAAAGCCTTAAGTGAAGCTGAGCGTGCGAATGAAGAAATTTCACGTCTCCGCGCAAACCCCTCTAAGGCCTCCGCTCCTGCCGCCAGCATCGCATCCAGCGATGTCGAGCCGGAGGCCGAAAGTCGCGCGGTTGAAGATGAGTCTGATGAAGACGAAGCAGAGGAAGAAGTTTTGCCCACCGAAACCCCTGAGGATAAAGTCCAAGACGAGCCTGCGCCTGTGGTGCGCACGATTATTGCAGATGAAGATGGGGCTACTGGCACGCGCCTACTTGTTAACTTGATGATGGGCATTGGGAATAAACCCTTTGTCCGTGGTACCGGACCTGGTCTTTCTGAAAGCGCTGGTCAGCCCATGCAATTTGTAGCGATCGGCCGTTGGCTGTGGGTTTGTCCTGAAGGCCAGACAGCCGCTACGGTGCAGGTATGGAAAAATGATAAAACGGCGGTGGGCGAGCCCGTACATATTCCTGCCGGTGAATCTCGCGAATTAGACGAAGATCATTTCCAGGGTTAAGTATGCGGTTTTGGTTTACGTTGGTAGGTGTTTCGCTTGTTGCGGTTAGCGCCGAGGAAGCGTTACCAGTTGTGCCACGCGTGACCGAGCGAGAATCAAGTCTCGCTGTAGTTGTGGCTGAAAAACACGAAGCCATGTATTATGTCGGCGCTCATGCGGATGCGCTCGAAATTTTTCTACGGAGTTCTGCGCGACTAGGTTTACCGCCTGGACGAAAGCCGCGCATCGAAGTCGCTGAGATCCCTGATCTTCCTCCTGTTGCGTGTACGGTTAAGGGCGGACAAGTTTTAGTTGCTGTGCGTCTGGGTGATGCCACGCAGGCTCCACTCCGGGCTGGTGAGGCTGTTGCCCGGGCCTGGTTGGCGGCCGCTTCCCTTGCGGGAAGTCAACCGACCAACGTTCCATCTGCATGGGCTCCGCCGGCAATAGCTACAGAAGTGGTTGCACAGCTTCGCCCGGCGATGGTTGATTTTTGGTACCGACAGGCCACGTTGAATCGCCCTGCTGCTTTAACCGAAGTTGTTACAGGGAAAGCAGACCCTCGGGAGGCATTGTTATTTATCCGCGCACTACGGCGCAGTTTATCCGCACAAGCTTTTGGTGTCGCCCTCGCCGCTGCAGGCCGTGGCGAAGACATCTTGCCGACGCTACAGTCTTTCGCAAAAGACCCCCAGCTTTGGTGGATAGCATCGCGCCAGGCTTTACTCGATTCACGCCCACCGTTGGCTTTGGGCATGCGCGAATCTTTGACTGAACTCGATGCCTTAGCTCGATTTGTGCACGACCCTGTAGGGCTAGGGGATGTCGTTCTTAATGGGCCCGAGGCCATTCGCTTGCGAAAACTTCCGGCTGTTCAAGAGGCGATGGCAGCGCGGCTGGTGCAATTGCGCAGGGATATTCTCCGGCAAAATCCTGTAGCACACAATTCTTGGCGGTGCTTAGGGTCTTGGCTGGAAGCTTTTCCGACGGGAACCGAAAAAGAACTCGATGACCTTTGGCAGGCCTTCATTTATGAGCGCCAAGGAGCCGAAAATCTCGCCCAAGAAGTTGAGCGAGCAATGGGCACCTCCTTGCGTTAACTCAGCGCTCGTTGGGCGAGCGGGTAGCGGTGCGCTGAATAATTTGGTCCGCGAGTGTTACTCGGAATAACGAGAGGGCCATCCAGAATACACCGGAAAGACAAAGGGAGCAGGCGGCTGCGCCTACTAAAACTGCCGTTTCGCCTTCTTCGACCCAAGGTACGTGCTTCTTAAGGATCCCTGTCATCCAGACAAAGAAGATGACAGTAAGGACCACATCAAGGATGGCGCCTGATTTGCTAACGAGCTTGGGACGGAGATTGTCCATGCCCTATCTGATGGAGGGCTTCTGCTTCCTGTCAACCGCTTGCCTCCACAAGGTTGACACCCTCGCCACCCTCTCCAACCTCGCCCGCCTCGCTTCGGTGTGGTTCTGGGGATGGCTTTATGGCCTAACCTCCCTATTTATAGACCACCTGTCGCCTTTTTCTGGTTCCAGAAAACTCAAAAACAACCTCCGTGGAGCTTAAAGACACCTTAAATTTACCTACTACCGACTTTCCTATGAAAGCCGGTTTGGCTGAGCGTGAGCCCGGGCGCATCGCTCACTGGGAGAAAATGGATCTCTACACGAAGATCCAAAGTCGTCAGGCAACACGCCCTGCGTTTGTGCTTCACGATGGTCCACCGTTTACCAATGGCGACGTACATATCGGCACTGCCCTTAATAAATTACTGAAAGACGCTATCCTGCGTTATAAATCCATGCGCGGATTTAGGACGCCTTACGTACCGGGTTGGGACTGCCACGGCTTGCCGATTGAACATAAGGTGATGAAAGAGTTGCAGGCGAAGAAGGCTTCGCTGGATGCACTGGGCGTACGTAAAGCGTGTGCAGAGTTTGCGGCTGCGTATATTGAAAAACAGCGCGGACAATTCCGTCGTCTCGGCGTGCTCGCAGATTGGAAATCGGAATACCGCACCATGGATCCCGGCTACGAGGCCGAGATTTTGCGCACGTTTGCCAAGGCTGTGGAGCAGGGCCTCGTTTACCGTTCGAAAAAGCCTGTGTATTGGTCAATCCCTTGTCAGACCGCGTTAGCAGAAGCTGAAATCGAGTATAAAGATAAGCGTTCGCACTCCATTTGGGTTTCCTTCGAAGTGCCCAATCCATCTTCGAAAGGCCTTAAGCCTGCACACCCACTTTCCGTTGTTATTTGGACAACGACTCCGTGGACGTTGCCCGCAAACCTTGCCATCGCTGTACACCCTGACCTCGAGTACGTCGAAGTCCGTCACAACAGCCGTTCGTTCTTGGTAGCCGTTGCTTTGCGTGACGCATTTGTTTCTGCCTGTAAACTTGAAGGCGCCACAGATGGATTCCGCGTCAAGGGTCGTGCCATCGAGGGCTTAGAGACACGTCACCCATTTATTGACCGTGCTTCGCCAGTTGTCCTTGCCGATTATGTTACAACCGATGCGGGTACGGGCTGTGTGCATACCGCACCGGGCCACGGCGTCGAAGACCATCAGACAGGTCAACGTTACGGACTCGAAGCTTATTGCCCGGTTCAAGATGATGGTAGTTATGCCAACGACGGAAAAGTCCCCGCTGAACTTGTCGGCGTTTCCGTATTAGAGACAGATGGTAAATGTCCTGCGAATGGCGCCGTCTTAGCCTTATTGGAAGCCCGCGGCCGTCTCGTACACCGTGAACCGCTTGTTCACTCTTACCCGCATTGTTGGCGTTCCAAGACACCCGTTATTTTCCGTGCACTTGATCAATGGTTCATTGGGTTAGATCGCGGGGACCTTCGTGCACGTGCGCTGAAAGCGGTTGGCGATGTTCGCTGGATTCCAGGTTGGGGCGAAAATCGCATGCGCGGTGCCTTGCAGAGTCGGCCAGACTGGTGCGTATCGCGCCAGCGATCCTGGGGCGTTCCGATCCCTGCCTTTGTTTGTATTTCCACCGGCGAAGCTTTCTTGGACGCAGCGGTAGCACGATCGGTGGCTGAACAAGTCGCTAAACATGGAACCGATTGGTGGTGGTCAACCCCCGTTGCTGATATCCTTGCAGGCGTTTCGCTGCCGGCGACGTGGCCTAAAGATTTACGTAAAGGATCCGATACACTCGATGTTTGGATTGATTCCGGCACCAGTCATTTGGCGGTATGCGGTCGACACCCCGATTTACATTGGCCAGCGGATCTTTACCTCGAGGGCTCCGATCAACACCGTGGCTGGTTCCAGTCGTCATTGTGGACTGCGATGATTGTTCGCGGTGAGCCGCCTTACCGCGCCGTACTCACGCACGGCTTCGTCGTAAACGAAAAGCGCCAAAAGATTTCAAAGTCGGACGGTAAACCCTCAACCGCCGATGATTACATTAAGCGCTACGGCGCTGATATTGTAAGGCTTTGGGTTGCTTCTGAAAATTACCAGAACGACATCCCGCTTTCGGATGCGATATTTGAAACAGTTTCAAATCAGTACCGCGCCATCCGTAATACACTCCGCTGGCAACTTGGCTCGTTGGCCGATTTCAATCCTGCGTCCGATGCGCTCCCGCTCGAAAAACTTTCTGCCGTTGACCGCTGGCTGCTGGCTGAGACCGCACGACTGATTCGAGAAGTGACGGATGCCTGCGAGGCTTACGAATTCCATCGTGCATCTGCGGCCCTCGCAGCTTTTACGACCACGACGCTTTCGGCGGCCTATACCAGTATTGTGAAAGATCGGCTCTATACGCTGGCGCCCACGGATCCTTTACGTCGCTCGACGCAGACCGCCTTACACCACGCCTTCCGTGCATACATTCGTTTGTTGGCACCGTTTATTCCATTTACGGCTGATGAGGCATGGTCGCACGCCGCTGTGAAGACTGAATACAATGACGCAGACTCCGTGCACCTACAGTCATGGCCAGAAATTCCTGCGGGCTGGGAAGATTCCAGTGCGCACGCGGACATCGCAACAATTCTGCGCATTGGTGCCGTCCATGTGAATGGCCCGCTTGAACAGTTACGGCAGAGTAAGGCGATTGGTCAAAATCTTGATGCCGCCGTAACCCTCAGCGGCGATCCTGTTGACCCAGAATTTTCAGTGCTTTTGCGCCACGCAGAATTGCTTCCCGAAATCTGGATAGTTTCTGCGGTGAATGTGGAGTCAAAGGCTGGCGCTCCGCTAACAGTTACTGTCGCAAAGGCACCGGGTGTACGTTGTCCACGCTCCTGGCGTTGGGTGCCTGCTTTAGAGGATGCAGGTCAATTTGGCCAGGTTTCGCCCCGTTGTCGGGCAGCTTTGTTAACCAAGTACGGCTCCCTCTAATCCCTTCACACTTCCGTTTTTTAATTCTACCCTTAACCTTAACTCTACACATGGCATCCAAGAAAAAACCAGCAGCCAAGAAGTCTGCGCCTAAATCCAAGGCACCCGCGAAGCCTCTCGCCAAGAAGCCGGTTAAAGCCGTCAAGAAGCCTTTGCCTAAAGCGAAGACCGCGCCCAAGGGTAAGCCTGTCGCCAAAGTTGCTGTAAAACCAACCGGCAAAACTGCCCCTGTCAAAGTTGTCGCAGGCAAGGGCAAGGTTGCCCCTCAGGTTGCGAAGGGCAAAGCAGCTGCTCCTGCCCCTAAAGGAAAAGGCAAAGGCCCTATGCCGAAGATGGATCCCTCCCTTTCGCATGAAGAGCAGCGCAAGTTGCTTGAGCACCATCGCAACGACCATCACCAGACCTCACCTGTCGAGGCACCTTCGCGACCTAAGCTCCTTGTTTTTACGGTGGATGACGTCCGCGAGTACATTAAGACCCGTCGCAATGTACGATTGAATCTTTGGATTCCTGAAGAAGAGCGTAAGTTGAAAGAGCGCACGAGTAAGGGCGACAGCAAGGTGGTCACAGGAAGGCCCAATAAAGTTGGCGCCGCTTCGCTCTCGAGCCTCTTTGGATTTAATCCTTTCAAGAAAACGGGACCCATCGACGACGATCGAAAAATTCCAGAAAAATGGCGCCGCTACCATAAACTCTTGATGGATTTGCGCGGTGCGATTGAGCGTGGCCTCGCTATCCATACAGACGAAGCGTTGAAGAAGTCAGGCAAAGACGACGCGGGAGACCTTTCGGGTTATTCCCAGCACATGGCTGATGCAGGCACGGACACGGCCGATCGTGACTTCGCTTTATCACTGATTTCGAACGAACAACAATCGATCAAAGAAATCGATGACGCCATCGAACGCATGAAGACGGGTGCCTACGGTATTTGTGAAGTCACTAATAGGCCCATCCCTCATGCACGATTAATGGCGGTTCCCTTCACGCGCTACACAGTTGAAGGACAGCGCGACCTCGAGCGCCAGCGCCGCGCGATGCGTCGACGTGGTACCAATCCGCTTGGTCCTGATGGCGATGAGATCGGCTTTGGCTCAGGTGGAGGCGGTGGTGAAGGTGATCCTGAAGAGACCTAAGCTTGGAGATGATCCGCTACCGTCCTTATGCGACCTTTTGGGTTGTGACCTTGGCTGCCTTCATTGCTGACCAGGTTAGTAAGGTTTTTGTGGTGAAGCATATTGCTTTTTTTGACCCAGCGATCCCTGGGAGTGGAGAGGCAATTTCTGTTATCGGCGACGTCCTTCAGTTTGTCCATGTAGGCAATAAGGGTGCTGCTTGGGGCGCAGGATCTGGACATGATGCCACACAAATCTTTCTCGTCGGCTTAGCTTTAGTGGTCATTGCTTTTGTTTGGCTGAAACGGCGTGAACTTCTTCGCGAGCTTGCAGGTGGCCAAGTTGCTTTCGGCTTATTTATCGGTGGTGCAGTTGGCAATGTGTGTGACCGGCTTCTGCGCGAGCATGTGGTCGACTTCGTTGATATCCGCTTACCGTTTAAGCTTTTTGGTAGCTACCATTGGCCGGCCTTCAATATTGCAGATGCCTGCATTTGCATCGGGGTAGCACTCTACTTTGTCTTATTATGGCAACAGGAGAAAGAGATGCGTCGTCGCATTGAGTCTCAGTCGGGCGGAAATCCTTTGGTATGAGCGAGTCGCTTTTTGACCGTTTTGATCTCACGGCGAATCCGGGCACACGGGCCTATAAATTACTGGCAGCGCTTGTTGTGCCACGTCCCATTGCTTTAGTCACAACGATAGATGCCGAAGGATGTGTTAACGCGGCGCCTATTTCTTTTTTTAATGTCATCGGATCTGACCCGGCGATGGTAGTTTTGGCGCCTGCCAATCGTGCCGATGGCACGCCGAAGGATACCGCGCGTAACCTTATCGCGAACGGCGAGGCCGTGATTCATATTTGTGACGAAGCAATGGCCGAGCGAATGGTAGCTTGTGCGGCTCCGCTTCCCCCGGGCGTTTCTGAATTAGAAAAGCTCGGACTAGCAACGGTTGCCTCGGAAAGGGTTCGGCCACCTCGAATCAAGGACTGTCCGGTAGCGCTTGAATGCCGCGTCGTGGATATTCGTTATTATGGCGAAAACCGCCTGGTCGTCTTGGAGGCGCTACTCGCCCACGTGCGGGCAGGCCTTGCAGATATAGGGACTTGGCGGGTTAAAGTGGCTGAACATGCCCCTATTGGGCGCATGGAAAGTCCTGATGGGTACGTCCGTACGCGTGACCGCTTTCAGTTGCCCTTTCCCGATTGAGTCTAAATCGGCATTGACTCTAGGGGCAGGCGGCGGCTTCCCTGTTGTCCTCCATGGCAAACATCAAAGCTAACAAGAAAAGCATTCGGCAGACCGCTAAGCGCGCCGCGAGCAATCGCACCGTGCGCACACGTCTGAAATCCGTCATCAAAGAACTTAACGCTGCACCGACCAAAGAAAAAGGTTCACTCGTTGCTTCGACGCTCGATAAGGCCGTCAAGAAGGGCGTTATCCATCGCAATAAAGCGAATCGTCTCAAGGCAGCGATCGCCAAGGCGCTCGCTAAGAAATAAGCAGGGCTGAGAAGCCTTTGTTACAGGCCAGGTTCGTCCTGGCCTTTTTTGTGCTCCGTGCGCGGCGTGAGACGACGAACGGCTGTGGCGAAGTCATCTGGCCGAGGTGCTTCAATTCGGAAGGCTTCGCCACCGACGATGCCTTCGATCACAGCGAGACGTAGCAATACGCTGCGATGCAGGGGCTTGTCGCCGCCTTTATTCAAACGGCCACTGGCTACGGTCTCAGCCAGGGTAACGCGTCCTGTGCGACCATAGCGGAGCTCTCCCGCAATACGAATACCACACTCGTTGGCATGAACTTGAATTTGGTCACGGCGTGCAAATGTACAGGTCGCTGTCCATAGACGCCATCGCCCTAGAACTTCACCGGGAGTAAAGCGCGTCTCGCTTTGTTTTCCGCGTTTATGGGAAACGCCTGCACGTTGACGCACATCATCCATGTGTAAGGGCAAGTCACAGAGGCCACCTTCTTCGGGAGCATCTTCAATGCGTGCGATCATTTCATAGGTTAACTTAAGTGCACCGGAGCCTAATGTTTCTCGCCAGTCTGCCAGGCGCGAGGTGCGATCGGCTAAAATTGCGATGCCGGATATTTCTGGTTCAGGTCCGACGACAACTGCGGGTTCGGCTAGATTTAACCGGAGCATCTCTGGCTTGTTGGCCGCCAGTTGCGTGCGAAGGCTGGCCAGCAGGGTGGGGGCACCTTCTTGCCAAGGATGGTCTTCGAGTGGCACGTCCGCAGGCTTATCGAGCGCGATCCAGCCTGGGCCACCTGTCAAGACGGCGACCCGGAGGGCCTCAGGGCCTAAGAGGCCGGCAGGAAAGCCGATAGCAGAAGGGAGGCCAGACATACCCTAGCCCTATCGTGCTTCTGGCTTTGGTGGGAGCAAAAAGCCAAGTGACTTCCTGCGTTGCCCTTTGGGGCAGGTTTTTCCTTAAGTAGAGCCGTCCCATGCGTATCACCCTTTTTGCCTTAGGCCTGATGTTCGTTGGCTGTATGAGCCAAGAGGAGCGCCAAGCTCAAATTGAGCGTAAGGCGGAGTCAGATCGCGCTTTTCGTCGTGAACATATGCGCAATACGGGTGCTGTGCGTGACAGTGAGTACGATGTTTTAAACAAAGCCACGCGCGACTTTACGCCTCAAGCCACAGGCATCCCACCTGCGCCTACAACCGAAGAGCTCGAGCGAAGAATTAAAGAAACCGAGCGTTAATCAATGGGCTCCTACTTGCTTCGCCGTCTCGGCGAAATTATCCCGGTTCTGCTCGTCGTTGTGACGGCGGCATTTCTTTTAGTAAAAATTGTTCCAGGGAGTCCGTTTGATACAGACCGCGCAATGCCCGCAGCCGTTAAAGCGCGCTACGAAAAGTTTTACGGTCTCGATCAACCTGTTTACGTCCAATACGGTCGCTACCTTTCTCACCTCGCGCAGGGCGATTTAGGTCTTTCGACAAAGTATCAGGGGTGGACAGTCAATGAACTGGTCGGCCCGCGTATGCCTGTCTCGGCCGAACTTGGATTGGCCGCCCTCGCCCTCGCAATTGCTGTCGGCATTCCCGTTGGCGTACTCGCATCTTCCCGTCCAAATTCTTGGTTAGACCGAATTCCGATGGGCTTCTCTCTTGTGGGAATTTGTCTGCCGTCATTCGTTATCGGACCTTTATTATCTTTAGTTCTTTCGCGCTGGTTGGGCTGGGTGCCTCCTTGTGGATGGGGTCGCCCTGAGCACCTCGTTTTGCCTGCACTGACGCTGGCGATTGTCGTTGCTGCACCTATCGCTCGGCTCACACGCGGCGCGATGATGGAAGTACGTGGACTTGATTTTGTGCGGACGGCACGAGCTAAGGGGCTGGGTCCTTTTCGGATTTGGTTTGTGCACACCTTACGCAATGCGCTCCTGCCTGTTGTTACGTACCTTGCGCCTGCAGCCGCTGGCCTGGTCTCAGGTTCGTTCGTGGTAGAGTCGATGTTTGATGTGCCTGGCCTTGGTCGATTTTTCGTCGCCTCAGTGACCAATCGCGACGCCACCATGATTGTTGGTATGACCGTACTCTATGCCGCTTCGTTGCTTATTCTAAACCTTGCGGCCGATCTCTTGCTCGCCTGGCTTAACCCTCGTCGCAAACTCGGTGCAGATTCTGAATCTGGTCTCGGCATTGGTTATTTACTCGGCCTTGCGCTGGCGCCGCTTGTTTTGTTGGGAATTTATTTAGGCGGCGTTGCACTTCGCGACTCCTTGAAGGGAGTGGAAATTGCTCCTTGGCTTTCTTGGTCAGCTGTTCGCACGGCCACGGCTTGGTTCGTGGGTGCACTGCTCTTGCTCCTTGTAGCCATCGTGGGCTGGGCGCTTTCGCGTGGCTGGGATCGCTTTGTGCGCAACCGTGCCGCGGTCATTGCTGGCGTCTTCCTCATCTTCATCGGTTTGGCTTGTTTATTAGCGAGTCCGTTAGCGCCGTATGACTATCGTGCGCAAGACCTCGCCCTTGGGCCCGTCGGACCATCTTCGGCGCACCTTCTGGGCACAGATATCTTGGGGCGCGATTTGCTCTCACGTATTTTGCACGGAGGCGCAGTTTCTATTTTGGTTGGATTGATTGCCACGGTCATCGCACTCGTTTTTGGAACAGCCTATGGCGTGGTCGCAGCCCAAGTTGGTGGACGCATCGGCGATGCGATGATGCGGGCGGTCGACGTCATCGGCACATTGCCGCTCACGCTTATCATTATTCTTTGCACGGTTATCTTTGGCCAAGATCTATGGCTACTGTACCTAGTGGTTGGTGGCATCTCGTGGTTGACGATGGCTCGAGTGGTTCGGAATGAAGTCATCACGCTACGCTCCATGCCATTTGTGCAGGCGGCAGAGACAATGGGTGCAAGCACGCCTCGGATTGTCTGGAAGCATTACTTGCCGAATCTCGCAGGTACGCTCGCCATTTATGCGACGTTAACGGTTCCAGGCGTTATGTTGCTCGAAGCCTTCGTCTCTTTCTTGGGTCTCGGTGTGCAGGCCCCGATGACGTCCTGGGGTATGTTGATTAAAGACGGCGCGGATGTGATGGAAGAGTGTCCCTGGGTGCTGCTCGCTCCTGCGACTATTTTTGCCTCAACCTTGTTGGCGCTGAACTTCGTCGGTGATGGTTTGCGCGATGCCTTCGATCCGCGCGATACACGCCGCTGAGTTAGTCGAGGTCGGCTTTAAATCCCGCAACCCATCCACAGGCTTCACTGATGCGATGGCGCCGGGCGGCGACAAGGCGGTACGCTCCGTTAGCCAAAGGCGAGGGCAGTGCGTCTAAAAGCCAACCTGCAACACCCCAGATTCCACCCAGTGCTTTCAGGGCGGCGGCAAGCGCAGGTGCGCCCACAAGTCGACGCGAGCCTTGCCAGGCAACCAGCCCAGTGTTTTCGCCGCCCTCGGGTTCGCCTGCAATCTTTGCGGTCACGCCTTGATTGGGTGCTAACAAAAGTTTGCCCTGCGAATTGCGTCGGGCGAGCCAGGCGGCACTGCGGTCGCATAAGCCGCATTGCTGATCGTATAAAACAATCAGGAGCGAATCGCGCATCTTAGGTGACGTCATGCCAAGTATTCCCATCGCGTTCGAGTTTTCGGAATCCACCAGCTTTGAGGCGCTTTGAATCTTTGGCCGCATTGCCCATCGACCGCTCGGTCCATTTTCCGGTTAAGCCTGGCGCATCTAAAATACGTTGGAGTTTTTCGCCGGTTAAAGGGTGTCGTGTCAGATCGGGCGCGCCCGCGGGTTGTTCGACCTCGAGCAACTCGCCTTCGGATCCGTCTGCGCGAATGACGTTATAGCGGCGAAGTGCCATCAACCTAACATAACATAAGTCACCCCTGGCGCAAGCGTCAGGGGTGACAGTTTCGTTCGTGGTGGAGGGAGTGGGATTTGAACCCACGAACAGCATAGCTGAACGGATTTACAGTCCGCGCCCTTTAGCCACTTGGATATCCCTCCAACGAACGAAGGTGGGTTTTGAAAAACCCCAGCGGGATGAGCAAGGGAAAAGGATGAACCACCTTCGGTGGAGCAGGAAGGGGCAGGCGGGAAGCGGGAGAAAGTTTGCACGCTCATTCGTCATCCAGCTTTAACTCGCTCCAACAAAAAACCCCGCCACGGGCGGGGTTTTTAAAAGAATCGCGCAGATTCTTAAGCAGTCACTTTAGCTGCTGCACGAGCCCGCTTGAGAAGCGTCTTGGCTGTGTCAGAAGGCTGAGCGCCCTTTTTGATCCATGCGTCAGCGAGAGCGACGTCGATGTTCAATTCGGTAGCCTTGCCGCGAGGGCGAGGGTTGTAGTTGCCGAGAAGCTCGACAAATCGACCGTCGCGACGGACGGATTGTTCGGCGACGACGAGACGGAAGGTCGGCTCATTTTTGGTGCCGAAGCGTTGGAGACGGATGCGAAGCATATTACAGGGCCTTGATAACGGTGGAAGGTCGGACAAAGCCGAGAAGGGGCGGGGGAGTCAACTCACCTTTTTGACCCCCATCCCGCCCTTGAATAGTCGGGGTAAGTCCTATAACCCCTATGGCACTGCCCATGCGCATTGATCTTTTGACCCTTTTCCCCGGCATGGCCGATGGGTTTTTGCGGGAATCTGTTGTGGGCAAAGCCATCGAGAAGGGGGTTCTGAACTTCCAGGCCCATGATATCCGCAAGTGGACCAAGGATAAGCACCAGCGGGTCGACGATACCCCTTTCGGGGGCGGCCCGGGCATGCTCATGTCATGCCAGCCACTCTTTGATGCCGTCGGCGCTGTTTCGACCGAGGGCTGCGAGGTTATCTACCTTTGCCCAGATGGCGAATTACTGAACCAGGCTATCGCCCAGGATCTGGCAGCCAAGCCCCACCTCGTGCTGGTTTCGGGCCATTACGAGGGCGTGGATGAACGCTTTCGGCAGAAAAAGGTTACCCGCGAAATCTCGATTGGGGACTATGTTCTCACAAATGGAACCCTTCCGGCCTGTGTTTTAGTGGATTGCGTAGCCCGTCATATCCCAGGGGTTCTTGGGGATGGAAACTCCTTGACGGGGGACTCCTTCAACGGTTGCCTCCTATCCTTTCCGCAGTTCACCCGACCCGCTGTTTACGACGGTCTCGAGGTGCCTCCAGTCCTCCTCGGTGGCAACCATGCCGCAATCGAGAAATGGCGAAAGGAGCAGCAACTTGAACGAACTACCCGGCGCCGACCCGACCTGCTGAGAAAAAACGACCCAAAGCTATGAGCAACCATCCCCTCATCCAATTCGCCACCCAATCCCAACTCAAGGAAGGCCGTGGCCGCGACGCCTTCAAGGTTGGCGACGAAGTCCGCGTTCACACCAAGGTTCGCGAAGGCGACAAAGAGCGTATTCAGATTTTCAACGGCATCGTCCTTGCTCGTAAGCACGGCGGCATCCACGAGACCTTCACGGTTCGTCGTATTTCCTTCGGCGAAGGTGTTGAGCGTATCTTCCCTATTCACTCCCCGAATATCGAGAAAATCGAAGTCGTCCGCGTCTCCGAAGTGATGCGCGCTCGCCTCTATTACCTCCGTGATCGCGTGGGCAAGTCTGCCACCAAGGTTAAGGAAAAGCGTTACGACGCTGAAGCAGCTGCTGCTGCCAAGGCTGCCGCAACCGCTTAAGATTCTCCGAATCTTTTTAAAGACCCCGCCTCGTGCGGGGTTTTTAATTTACGGAATGCTTTAGGATGACTGTCCAAGGCCCGCCTGCGTGCAGTCTACTTTTGCGCTAACTCCATCGCCATGATCACAGGGGACATATCCGTCAGTCCGTGTGGGTGATGCCCGACGTTTGGCTTACCGATGAGCAGCGTATTCTTTTTCGCCGCCTGCCAGAACTCCGCAACGTAAGCCCCATTTTCTTCCCAGGGCACAACGTCATCCACCTTTCCGTATACACAGATAAGATCCACGCCAGTATCCCGAGCTGCTTTGAGTCCATCGATAGGGCGGGGCAACTTAGCCAACGCAGTAGCATCATCGTCGAAGCCAAATTCTTTTAACTGTAATTTCCAATCAGACTGAGAGCCTTTACCTTTTCCGAATTGAACGAGTTTCCCGCCCGGCCAAGACCGTCCATCAGCCACGCCTGCATCGAGATAGATAGCGGAG
>CANHHS010000018.1 GCA_947460445.1 Opitutia bacterium
GTCATGGTCGCCGCGAAGCTGAGCAGAAGGCTCGTCCGCCTGAGCGTAAACCCGGTCAGTGGCACGGTGGCCGCCCTCAGGGTGGTGGATCGAGCGGTGGAGGCGGAGGCGGAGGTGGAGGCGGAGGTGGAGGTGGAGGTGGCTTCTTGGCTCGTCGTTCAGCGGGTCGTGGCCGTCGCTAAGGTAGCGTCACTGAGTCATTTACAGGGCTTGATAGGGGGTAGGCGTTCGCTTCGTCCCTTGACTTTACGGTGCTGTCCATGTTTCAAGTTAGGTCTCCGCTATCGGGCTGTAGCGCAGTCTGGCTAGCGCACTTGCTTAGGGTGCAAGGGGTCGTGAGTTCAAATCTCACCAGCCCGACCAGCGGAGGTCTCGACAAGGTTCTTATTGGAGCCTGACGAGTTATGGCTTAACTTAGAATCCATGTACCGAATGTGGAGCATGGTTATGATTGGTTTGGTGTCTGGCCACTGCATGGCCGAGGCGCCAAGTAATTCTGGAAATGTTGCCGAGTCAGCACGCGCGATTGGTGTGCATGCACCTGTTGCCCGCTTCCCGCAGTTCACAGATCCAGCGGTTAATGCTTTTATTCATGATGCCGATGTTGCTGCGCGCCAAACTGCACCACTCACTCCCGAATTCTGGAACTGGGTCGAAGCACATCCCGATATTCATGTTGGGTTACTTTTTGCCAAGCACCCGATGCCGGCCGTGTACGCAGAAAACTTAGATTTATTACGTCGCAGCTTGGATCCAAAACTCGCTGACAAGTATGCGCATTTATTACTCGGGGCGTCCTTGGGTGAAAAACTAAATAAGCATTCCGAAAAACCACAAACAGAGTGGTCGCCGGTGGTTCTCAAGGTTGTCGCATGGATGAAGTCGAGTAACACGTCGTACCTTACGGTGATGGAAAATACTGCGGAGGCGTTAAAGGCCGCGAACGTGACTCCTGCAGAGGCGAAGGACAAAGGTTTCTGGAATCAGGTCGCGATTGCCTCTGGAACGTATCCCGAAAGACTCCGCCAGAGCGTGCCAGATTTTATTGTCTGGATGGTTGCGAAATTGGAATCACCGAAACCTGTTGGCAGTAAATTGCCATGGCCAATCTTCCCGACGGATAAAGCTCCCTGGCCCTTGATGACCTGGTTTCAAACGACTGTATCGGCTAAAGAGTGTGAATGGATTTGGGATCGTTATTGGGGTCAGATACCGGGCTTAGGATCGGGTATTATCGGCTACGGTCGTTATTCTTGGGATTACGAACGCGTACCTGCGATTAAGTACAAAGCGAGCAATTGGAACCCAAGTTCGCTGCCACGAATTTGGGAAGACGGGGGAGTGTGCGGTCGCCTGTCGACAATGGGCGACATGTTCCGCCGCGCTCTCGGTCAGCCTACCCATGGTTGTCCGCAGCCCGGTCACCGTGCATTTGCAGAATACGGCTGGAATGAGAAATCCAACGCTTGGACTTTTGGTATTGGGCAGAGCATCTCTGGACTCGAGGTTTCTGTGGTTAGTCCCGCTTTGCCTCAGTTTGAGCCATTTGAGGCTAACCATGCGGTCAACTGTGTTGCGCTCGTCCAAGCTATGAACCTCGGCTTGGATCGTTTTCAGCGTGGTCGTATTTTAGGTTGGTTTGCGCTGAGTCAAACGGATGCCCTGAAGCGGGAGCGTTATATTCGTCAGTCGCTGCAAACAAATCCCTACGAATTAAGTTTATGGAAGGTGTTAGGCCAAATGGTCGACAATGGCCCGGAAGCTACACGTTTATTGGCAGAGATGGATGCCTTGCTGTTGACGCCTAACTCTCAGGTCGAAGTTGCGGAGAAACTTTCGGCAGACACAGATTTTGCTAAGTTAGGTGGAGGTGGGGCCCGCGGAAAATCAGACCGTGGTGCGAGTATCGCTAAACTTACAGCTGATCAGTTAACTCGTGAGATATTCGAACGATTATTTAAAAAAGGGGTTAGTCTGACAGAGACTCGGCAGGCACTGCGCGCGGAGATTGCACGGCGAGCGCAGATGAAAATAACGTATGATTCTAAGATAACAGATGGCCTCATGGCTAAATATGATATCAAGGTCGATGGTCTGCCTGCGTCATTGCAGGCTGCCCGTGAAGCGATTGTCGCTGCCGATCAGTTGAAAGGTAAGCCTCGTGATGCCGCCATTGCGCGTGTTTCAGCGCGTCTACAGGCTTTGCGTGACGCTGAGCCGAAGCCAACAGCTGAATGGGCGAACAGTGTGTTCATTGAGCTTACCCAAGCGGGTGTCGCGCGCTGGTCTTTGGATAAAAAGGGTAAGCCACAACCTGACGAACTGTACGCTGCTGTGCACGACTTGCGCATAGCTACTTTGAAGCGTCTTGGTAAGTCTGCTAAACCAGAACTGATAGAAGCTGAGCGTATTTTTGTGAAAGATAAGCCAGCACCCGTTGAGTCCGAAAAGAAATAACCTCGATTAGTTACGCGGGCGGAGTGCACCCCAGATGGTTCGTTTGGCGGACAGGGCGAGGTGTTCGAGCCGTGCGGCTTCGAGTGCGTCTGAAATTTCGTTTTTGGGGTGTCCGTCGAGCAATCGTGCGCCATCAAGTTCTGTACGGGCGCGTCGGATGGCATCGACGACTGTTCGATGGGAAATAATTTGAGCAAGTCCAAGGCCGATAGCCATCACAGCAAATACGGCGAGTCCTGTGAGGCGACCGGGGGAGAGCAAGGTTCCTAAGGCAAGGATAGGCCAGGCATTTCCCCAGAGAATAAGTACGCCATCCATTCGACTCAAGCGGCCAACGCGACGATCGCGGTCTCGGTGTTGTAAGCCGTGGGCAGCAACGCCTGCAGCTCGCACGACGGCAAAGAGTGTACGGCTAAAATAGGTGCGTTGTGCGAGTTTTACCGCGGGCTCAGAGGCGGCATAATTATCTCCTAAAAAGTCTAAAGCTTCGTCGACAGGCACTTGCTCGATTTCGCCTCGGAGTAGAACGATGCGTGCGGCTTGTTCACCGGTTACCCCGCGTACAAGTAGCACGCGTCCATGGCGTTTTTCCAAAATGCGTAGTCGAGCCCATGCCATCCAAGGTATAGCGAGTGCCACAATGCCGAGGCCGATGAACATAAGTTCGAGGCGTGCTTGGAGTGGCATCATGCTGGAAGCCAAGCAGAGGTCTGGCTTTGTGCGAGCCAACAGTGGGGCTTTGGAGTGCCTTAAGCCCCGCTTTACTTTCAATGGGCTCAAGCGTGAGGGTTGACCCTTCGTCTACTTTTAGGAGTATCTAGTTATGCATTTCGATGCCGTACGCAGCTACCTCCTTGGGTTACAGGATACGCTCTGCGCGCAGATAGAGGCAGTGGACGGTCAGGCTAAGTTTGTCACGGATACGTGGGAGCGTGCGGAGGGTGGGGGTGGGCGCACCCGTGTGATCAGCGGTGGTGCAGTCATTGAAAAGGGTGGGGTAGCTTTTTCGGATGTCCGGGGTACGAAGTTGCCGCCTTCAGCTACGCAGCATCGCCCGGAATTAGCAGGACGACCTTTTCGCGCCATGGGTGTCTCCGTGGTTCAGCATCCACTGAATCCGTATTGCCCAACATCGCATATGAACGTGCGGTTCTTTTCCACGGAAGGGCCTAATCCAATTTGGTGGTTTGGTGGCGGTTTTGACCTCACACCTTTTTATGGTTTCGAGGAAGATGCTGTCGCCTGGCATAAGGCATCACGCGACGCCACAGGTTCGCTTTACCCGCGTTTCAAGAAATGGTGCGACGAATATTTTTCGCTTAAACATCGTGGAGAGAATCGAGGCATAGGCGGCGTATTCTTTGATGATTTTAATGAAGGCGATTTTACGAACGCTTTTGCGATGATGCAAAAAGTTGGATCGGCCTATGGTCCTGCTTTGTGCGATATTTTACGCCGACGCAAAGACATGCCGTACGGTGCTCGGGAGATTGAATGGCAGGAGATCCGTCGCGGACGTTACGTTGAATTTAATTTAGTTTGGGATCGTGGGACACTTTTTGGTCTGCAATCAGGCGGACGTACCGAGTCAATTTTGATGTCGATGCCATCGCGGGCGCGCTGGGGGTATTGTCACTCTCCCGAAGCAGGTTCGCCGGAAGCTGCATTACTCGATTTCATCAAGCCTCGTGAGTGGGTCTAGCACCTCCCCGCTTGCCAACTGGCGGATGGTTGGAATGCTCGACCCATGACTTCCCGCGAGCGCTTTCTGAAGGCCGTGCGGTGCGAACCTCACGGACGCGCACCGGTCTGGATCATGCGCCAAGCAGGACGTTATTTACCTGAGTACCGTGCCCTCAAGGCGAAGACCGATTTTGTGACGATGGTGCGTACGCCCGACTTAGCCACCGAAGTCACCCTTCAGCCGCTCCGGCGCTTCCCGCTCGATGCTGCCATTCTTTTTAGCGATATCCTGGTTGTTCCCGAAGCACTCGGGGTGCCTTACCGTTTTCGTGATGCTGGGGGCATTCAAATGGACCGCGCTTTGGCGAATGAAGCCGATATCCTAAAACTCTCACCTCAAGGTGCGGCTGATCGTTTAGAGTATGTTTACGCCGCGTTACGTCAGATCCGTCGCGAATTAGGTGACACCAAAGCGTTGTTGGGCTTTGCAGGGAGTCCGTGGACGTTGGCCTGTTACCTCGTCGATGGTGGCAGCGCTGAAGGATTTCCGAAGACACTTGAATTTGCACGTAGCCAACCTGCAACCTTCGAAAAACTCCTCGGCGTTCTCGCAGATACCGTTGCGGAGTATTTAAACCGACAACTCGCAGCGGGCGCCGATGCCATTCAGATTTTTGATAGTTGGGCAGGCTTGCTGGAGGGTGAAGCCTACGAGCGACTTTCGTTGCGTTGGATTCGAGCCGTTCTGCAAAAACTACCAGCCGGAGCTCCGGTCATTTTATACGCTAAAGGAAGATCGCATGATGCGCGCGCTCTCGCAGGTACAGGGGTTCCGGTGTTGGGTGTCGATTGGGAGCTACCCCTTTCAGAAGTTCGCAAGCTCGTGGACCGTCCGATTTGCCTTCAGGGTAATTTAGACCCCGAATGGATGACGCGTAGTCCAGAAGAGGCGGTCGTTGCGACAAAGTCAGTGCTCGCCGATAATGCGGGGAATCCAGGACATATCTTTAACCTCGGACATGGTATTACCCCTGAGGCAAAGATTGAAACTTTTGCTGCGGTAGTTGACGCGGTCATACAATCTGGAGACTAATGCTTTAAATATACCTATGTCTAAACGCGCTGTAGTTTTACTTAACCTAGGATCGCCGAAAAGTACATCGGTGGGTGATGTACGTACGTATCTCCGCGAATTTTTGGGCGACGAGCGTGTCATTGATTATCCTGCAGCCTTTCGTTTCGCATTGCTCGAAGGTATTGTCTTGCGGACACGTCCCCGTAAATCCGCAGCTGCCTATAAAACAGTTTGGACGCCTGAGGGCGCTCCGCTTTTGGTTACTACGGAAAAGCTCCGTAAGAAGCTCGAAGCAGCGTGTGGACTGCCTGTGATTACAGGCATGCGTTATGGCGAACCTTCGTGTGCTCAAGCAGTCGATAAACTTAAAGAGATGGGTATAGATGAAGTTTTCGTGCTACCCCAATACCCGCACTATGCGATGTCGAGTTACGAGACAGTCGTGGTAAAGTTCCAAGAAGAACTGCTTGAGCGCGCGCCCGGCATGCGCTGGCAGATGCTCCAGCCTTACTTCAACGATCCGGCCTACATTAACGCGCTGGTGGAGTCGGCTAAGCCTTGGTTAAGTAAACCGTTTGATAAAGTGCTCTTCTCTTACCATGGCGTGCCTGAGCGCCACCTACGTAAGGGCGACGCTTCCAAAGCGCACTGTACTAAGGTGCCTAACTGCTGTGAGGTCGCCAATCCAAGCCATGCCAATTGTTACCGGCACCAGTGTACGCGGACGACGGAGTTATTCCGCATCGCAGCTGGTTTGCGAAAAGATCAAGTCGAGTTGGCATTCCAGTCGCGTTTCGGGCCAGAGCAATGGTTGCGGCCCTATACAGACAAACGGCTAGAGGCTCTACCATCCGAAGGCGTAAAAAACCTTTTGGTTATGTGTCCGGCCTTTACGGCAGACTGCCTTGAGACCATTGAAGAAATCAGTGAAGAGGGTAAGGAGGACTTTATGCATGCAGGTGGAGAGTCCTTCCAGCAAATCCCCTGCCTCAATGACCAGGATGTGTATGTGCGTTACCTCGCAGATCGCGTGGCGCGCTGGCAGCCTTCGCACGTGTGAGTGCCGATCGGCTTGAGTTAATCCTCGCTTCGGCTTCACCGCGTCGCACGGAACTGCTGACTGCGGTCTGCATCCCGCATCGCGTGGTGGTTGCTGCAGTGACGGAGCATGAGGATCCTTTGACCGACCCGCGTGAGATGGTGCTGCACAACGCACAACTTAAGGCCACAGCTGTGGCTGACCTTCATCCTAATGCGCTCGTACTGGGTGCAGATACCACAGTCGCCTTGGGTCAACGTGCCTTGAACAAACCGGCAAATTTACAGGAAGCGCGTGCGATGTTAAAAATGCTTTCAGGTCGCGAGCATACCGTTCACACAGGAATTTGTTTGATACTCAAAAACGAGCACTTGTTAGAATCTCACTGTATTACCGCTAAAGTGCGTTTTCGGAATTTGTCGGATGAGGCTATCGATCGGTATATGGCGTTAGTGAATACGCTCGATAAAGCTGGCGCCTACGGAATCCAAGAGGGCAAGGAAATCATCATCGAGTCCTTCGAGCCTCCTATTTCCACTATCATGGGTCTGCCGGTTGAATTTTTGAAGGAGAAGCTGGTTCAATTAGGTCTTTTGCGACGTTTGTTGCGATAAATTGAACAGAATTTGGTGTTATTATAAGTTGAGTACTACTTTCTATCGGGCAGTGTAATCGCATGCCCTACCCAGGCGAAGTCAGAGACGAAACCCGTCCAGTGCTCCTGGCGCTTTTGTCGACGGTAGTGCTCCATTCCATCCTTGGGGTTTGGCTCTCATCGCCCTTTGCCAGCCACCATAAGTTACCCGTTCGCAGCACTCAGGTACTTGTTGTGCCTGCGCCGATTGATCAGAAAAAACTTCCGCAGTCTATGCAGTTGGCTCAAGTGTCGCACGAGGGTAATCGCGAGACACCTCAGGATTCGCCATTTCTCGCCGCGAAGAATCAAAAAGCTGCGCAGCCCATACCTGAGCCTGTTCCAACACGTTCAGCGTTACCTAAATCCAACGGTCCTTCGGACGACGAAATCAGGCTAACCCAGGCTTTACCCAAACCAAGTGAGCCTTTTGCGGCTCAATTGCCTCAGCCAGAAGCAGGTACACCCAATATTGCGATGAAGCCAGGGATTGGCCAATCGGTACCGCTGCCGCGCCCTCCGGTAAAGACGGCGTCGACGCCCAAGGCCTCATTTCCTTCCGGAACCTACGGTCTGCTTCTGCGTAATCCAGTGGGCGTTAATCGTGCAGGAACACTTTCCCTTGATGCGCGATTTTCCAGTTATGGTGATTACGCTCAGCGAATGATGGAGGCCATTCAAGCAAGCTGGTGGAGTTTATTAGAGCGCGCGAAGTTTGACGACTTTGCCGCGGGTATAGTTATTGTGCGCTTTAAGGTACACCGCGATGGAACTGCGACGGATGCAGAAATTTTAACCTCTACCGTTCCAGAGCTCGCTGCGTTGAGTTGCAAGGATTCTGTGCTTATGCCGGCGCCCTATGATGCTTGGCGGGCAGACATGGTGGCGATGCTGGGTGATGATGAAACCGTGACGATTACCTTTCACTACCGATGAGTGCGGATTCTGAAAATATTCCACTCCATGCAGGCGTTAAAGTTCTAAAGGTCTGCAAATCCGGATTGATAGCGCTTGATAAACCCGAGGGTGTGCTTGCGCACCCCAATGGATCCGAAGACAACGCGCGGTCTTTAATCACCGCCAATTATTCCCTCGAAGAAGAGGCTTACCACATACGCGATGGTGCGGGTGGCATCCGTCGCGTCTGGCTCATCAATCGCCTAGATGGTCCTACGAGCGGGGTTATCTTGGTCGCCACGAACGCAGAGGTTGCCACACAGGCCAAAGTACTTTTTGCCCAAGGTAAAGTTAGCAAGGCCTACGTAGCCGTTTGTTTGGGGCGCAACTTGCGCAAGCTACGCGGAATCTGGCTCGACGGTTTAGTGAAAGAAAGGGGAGGTCCCGAGGGCGTGCGTTCGCTCGTGGTCCGTCCGGGGGTTCGTCCACGAGGGCCCGTTTCACAAGCGATAACCCACTTTAGCGCGGGCGATAAGGGTCAAGGGGCTCTGGATTTAGTTGTGCTAAACCTCGAACCTAAAACGGGGCGAACCCATCAATTGAGGGTGCAGTGTGCAGAACACGGACATCCCATTTTAGGCGATAAGACCTACGGTAATTTTGATGGCAACAAAGCCCTGGGGTCTGATCGAGGTTTTAAGCGCCTCTTCTTGCACGCGGCTTCGATTGAATTGACGGTCCAGTACGACGGTAAGCCCGTGAAGTTTTCTGCAACTGCTACATTACCATCTGAGTTCAAGGATGTCATGGGCACTCCCAAAGGGCCTTCAGCTGGAAAAGATGGTTTGGGCAAGGTAAGGCTTTAGGGTCATAAAATTGACGTTTTTGTTCCCTTAACTCGGCCTTAATCGGCAGGATGCTAACTTATGAACATGACCGCAGATAGCGGGTATTAGGCACTTTGTATAACTGTAAAAACTAATTATACATTTTGACTCATTGGAGTATTCGTTTATAAATATAAGTCCTATGCGAAAGCTCCTCACACTTACCCTCATCGCTTTTGCGGTTACTGCTCAAACAGTTCCCGTTGAAGCTGCGACTCCCACGCAGAAGGCTGCTTTGAAAGCCGAGAAGAAGGCGCGCGCAGATGCACTCAAGGCTCAAAAGGTTGCAACTGCTTTAAATGCCAAGGCTGCAAAGGAAGAAGCTAAAGTTGCCAAAGCTGTAGCCAGGGTTGTTGCTGTCCGTGGTCCTGCTGCCGCGGCTGCGATTCCTACGCCTGAGGAGTTCGTTGCGGTGTTTATTGACGACGATCTCGAAGAAGCTAACGAAAAGGCTGCCTGGCTCACAATGACTCCTGAGGAGCGTGCGATTGCAATGGCCGCCTATAAGGCTGCCGAGAAAGCAGAAGACGATGCCGAAAAAGCTTACGTGGCCACACTGACTTCCCCTGAAAAAGCCGCTTATTATGCAGCTAAAAAAGCTGCTGAAGCACTTGAAGACGCTTCCGAAGCTGCGAGTGATGCCGATGATGCAACTGAGTATGCAAATATGACCATCGCTGAGCGGATTGCTTACAATGATGACCTGGAAGCAGACGAAGCAGAGTTCGAAGATGAATTAGTTGGTCTCACTCCTGAAGAAATCGCTATCGCTATCGCTGCTCATCAAGCACGTGAAGCTGCTGAACATGCTGCCGAGTATGCTGCATGGATGGCGCTCACCCCTGAAGAGCGTGCAGCTCTTCTTGCTGCAGGATTCGAACTCGATGACGACGTGGATGATGCCGAAGAGATCGAAATCGAAGACGGCGAAGACTTCGACTAATCCAAGTCGCTAGCTAAACAAAAGGGCCCCATCCGGGGCCCTTTTTTGTGCCTAGAATGGTTAGCCGAGGCGGGCATCAATGAGTTCGTGGCGAAAGGCGAAGCGCACGAGTGCAGCCGTGTCATGGAGCCCAAGCTTACGCATGAGATTCGTGCGGTGGTTTTCAGCAGTTTTGACGCTGACCGAAAGCTTCATGGCAACTTCCTTGCTACTATTGCTCTGGGTAACGAGTAGTAAGACTTCACGCTCGCGTGGCGTCAGGTGGGCGAGTTGGGCGTCAGGACCAGGGTGGGCGAGTGCTTCTCGCAGGAGTTCGTTAAAGCTATGACTAAACCAAGTTTTGCCACCCAGCACTGCAAGAACAGCTTGGCGTAATACGGAGAAAGGTTCGGTTTTATCAACGAACCCTTGGGCGCCGGCTTGCATGACACTTCGGACGATTTGAAGGTTCTGCAGTGAAGAGAACACAAGAATTCGTAGATTAGGCATTTCACGACGCAATCGGCGGATAAGTTCAATGCCGTTTATCCCCGGTAGTCCGATATCAACAATCGCTAAGTCGGGTTGAGTGCGTTGAGCAGCCATAACGCCCTCTTCGGTCGTCCCGGCTTCGATGACTTTAAGCCCAAGCTTCATCTCGAGTGTTTCGTGTAACATCTCACGAATCGACTGATGATCTTCGACGACAAGTGCAGTGGCACGTTGTTTGGTTGGTGGGGTGGGTGTACGAGTGTTCGTTCGGTTTTTCATGGGGGTAGTTTACCATGAGTTAAATCGGACTTTGTCTCTTCCGTATCAAGTAAAGGAATGTGGGGTGTATACCCTATGTACCTTCGACGTGCTTTTGTGCTAATTCCTGTTTTAGCGGTTATTGCCTTATGTGTATTGGTTGCGTTGCTCTGTCTTTCGGAGTGCTCACTGGGGGTAGCCTCAGCGCGCACATGGTCGCTGCAGGCACGTCTGCGTTTATCGGCACTCGCCGCAGCGCGTTTAGGATCAGGGGCGTTACAGCAATATTTAGGACCTGATCAGCGATTGAGTGGTTCGGATAAAAACAGCGATGGATGGGCCGCTAAGTTTATCGAAAAAGAATGGGTTAAGTATTCCCTAGTAGGGCGTATATCTGGTGATGATGGAGTGAGGCTTGGTTGGAAGATAGCTGACCTTTCGTCTCGTTGTGACCTTGCAGCCCCCATCCGTGCATTTGGCCGCAGTACGCAGTTGGCACGTAAAGCAAGGATGCGCCAAGTGCTCGCCACTGGCGCAACTCAGGCCACACCGGCGCTATCGAGCGTTAGCGCTGCTGAGGTCGATGATTTAGACTATTTATATAAATCGGGCGGGTTCGTTTTGGGCGAAGATGTTTACACCGTCGGAACGCGTTCGCTCCTGCTAAATCCATTGTCTGGCCAATGGCTCCAGAATTTATCGGTGGCTGATAACCTAGCAAAGTTTTACGGAAAGTTGTTAGCCGAAAGACTTCTGTGTCCTCCACAAGATTTAAGTAATCAGCCACAAAGAGGTTTAGAGCCGATGGAGGCAGGGCAGGGCACAGCACGTTTACGTCATATGCCTGTACTAACAGATTTTCGAATCAGCCTAGGGGTTTTCAATACGCGTTCGGACGGCAGACACCGTGTTAGGCTCCATAGTCATTTCACCTTTTGGAATCCGTCAGCTTTAGCGCTGCTTACTCCGGCTGATAAGCGACTATTCTTGGCTGAAATTGAAGGTGCGCCTGAAATTACTGTGCGCAATTTAGATTCGGGTGCGACATTCACGGCGTGGTTGGATCATAATCCCCAAGGCACCTTTTGGACCTATACCCAGGGACCTCGCGAAAGTACGATTTGGTGGTGGATAGACGTTTTAGACAGCATGCGACACGGGATGGCGAGATCGGGCATTCTTCCTGGCGAAGTCTATAGTGTGCTGGTGCCAGATCCGGCGACACAGCCATTCGGCATTGCGCGGGTGATTGACCGTGGAACTTGGCGCTACGATGCGAGTGAGCACCCTGTAGGCTGGCAACGTCCATCCGCCGACGTTTTTTTACCAACGGACCGCATTGAGATTTCAGTACGATTTATAACGCCTGGCTTAACCTTAAGGCTTCACCCTTACGTGGGTCTTTTAAACGCTCAAACAGTAGCAGTTCATTATCCGGGTCCTGCGTTATACACTTTAAGCCACATTCCGTGGCCCGATGCACGTTTAGAGTTATCAGGTGCAGAATACTCGCGGGTGGATAGTAGTGGCTATGTGCTTTCAGAGCGTCGCTTCAGTTGGCACGCGCGTTTACGCCCAAAAGATCAAGTTGAAGCTCTGCGTTGGTCGAGCGACCCGACTTTTATGCAAGGCGATATAGATTTGGTTCAACCTAAAGAGGTAGCACGTTGGGACGTCACCCAAGACCCTATTGCCGAGGCACAAACTTCTCGCGATACGCTAATTTCACCAACCGAGGGCGTCTTTTGGGATGCACACATTAACGAGCACCAAGCACTTACTGCAGGGGCTTATGCAGACCTACGTACACGCAATCTGCCTATCGATCCGCCTATGGAGTGGTATACGTTGAGTCATTTAAACCGAACTTCTGTGGAAGACTGGCTAACGGCTGTCGATAGCACTTTTTTTGCCTGTCCTGTCGACGATGTGCTTGAGGTGAAATCTGAGAACCCGCGTCTTAGCCCATGGATTCAAACACAATCAGTGGACGAAAAAAGCAGCCAACGTGAGCGATTGTGCGGACCAGATGCAGCTCAACTGATGGCAAAGGAGGGCGTCTTTAACGTGAATACCTCCAATCCATTGGCTTGGAAGGCGTTCTTGGAATCAGATCCTGTGAATTGGTCTGCAGATACAGGCGGGCCTTCGTCACCAGGGCGCATTAAGTCTAAATTTGCGACCTTTAGTCTACCTGCAGGCGCTATGTTGGCTAAATATGGTTCAGAAAATAGGAGTGATTTATCGGACGAAGAATTGAGCTTCGTCGATGCAGACGCTCAGGCAGAAGCCATTCGTCGACAATCGGTACGGTCGATTACAGACGCTAAGCTAACGCGTTTTTGTGAAGAACTGGCGAGTCGTATAGAAGTTCGTCGAACACCATTTGCGGGCGTTGCTGACTTCTTTAAGTCTAATGTCCTCGAGGATGCAATTAAGGCAGCCAAATTAAATGAGGGAATTCCAGAGGGTAGTCCGATGTACCTCGATGGACCGCGAATGCTTGCCGCGTTTCTACCGCTCTTGGTGGCTCGTGGAGATACCTTTCAAGTACGCGGCGAGGCAGAGATTGGTGGCGTCAAAGCATCGCTTGAATTAACCCTGCAACGACTGCCTGAAGGTGCTGTTGTTCCTCACCTAGGCAGACGATTTAAGGTAGTTGCAGCGCGTTGGCGCTAATCTTCTGCAATTCCTAAATTTTTCTCACCACGAACCACCGGGTGTCGTCGGAAAAGGCACGGACGGCGGGAGGCTCGTCGGCAATCTCTGAGCGCATGGCAGTTTCGACAATCGTGAAACCTGCTTCCGTGAGTTCAGCAGAGGTTTCCTCTTTGGTGCCTGCGTGAATAAAGACGGGAGTGGATTCGCTGCCATGCCAACGATCGCCGAGCTCTCCACCTGGAGGTACAGTGGCGGTTCGCCAATGCTCTTTTGACTCACCGCACAAACGGTCGTGAGCGGTCAAGAGTAGGAGTCCATTTGGACGGAGCACTCGGTGAATGTCGCGAAGGGCCTTGGCCCGTTCGGCGCGTCCTTGAATGCACATCAAGCCATTGAATCCAAAGAGTGCATGGTCGAAACTCTTGTCGTCGAAAGGCAAGGCACGTGCGTCTGCGCGCAACGCTTTAAGCGGCACATTGCTGTCAGCAAAGACGCCTTGGGCGAGGTCCACCATCGCGGTCGAAATATCGGTCGGCGTTAGGTTCTCCCAGCCAAGTCGATAAAGTCCTAGGGCGATGCGTCCTGCGCCGCATCCGAGTTCGAGTAATTGACTAGTTTTAGGCAGGTAGCGTTCAGCTAGGATACGTTCGGATTGCCATAGGCCTACATGGACGCTGGCACGGGCGTAATGCATCGCCGTACGGCTGTCTTCCCAGTGTCCGAGGGGGTCCATGGGTACCTTTGAAGCCGACTCTTGCCTCCGGGGCAACCTTCGTAAGAGTCGGAGGTATTCTATGAGGCTCCTGATAGCATGTGTCGTGGTGGCGCTTGTTGGCTGCGGTGAAAGCCGTGTTGGGACACCTGCATCAGATGGACTGCCTTTTACACAGGCTTTTGACCTCAAACTCGACGGCAAACTCTTGCGGGCAAGGGTGGCTATCACAGAGATGGAAAAATCCCAGGGCCTGATGGGTGTTTCGCCAACGGCGGATGAAGGGATGCTCTTTATTTATGCATCCGAAATGCGCGCCCGCTTTTGGATGAAGGATACGCCAGCCGACCTCGATATTGCATTTTTCGACCGTGAAGGCCGTTTACTAAAAGTTGTCGTGATGCGTGCGTACGACACCGAGGTCACCGACTCTGGGTCTGACAATGTCAAATTTGCTCTCGAAATGCGCGCCGGTTGGTTTCGTGAAGTCAGTATCCGCACGGATGCCAAACTGGATCTCTATACCGTTGTGAATGCGGTTAGAGAGCGTGGCTTCAAGCCGACGAAGCTAGGCCTGTAATCAGAGACTGCGCCAAACGAGGTACAAGCCGCAGATAACTGCGAACAACGCATACAGGGCGTTAGCAGCCAATCGTTCCCTGCGCGTGGTCGAACTTAAGCTCATTGCGGTATACGCATTTGCGCCTCTGTGCTTGCCTGACGCAAGAATGCGGAAAGACGCTTTAAGAGTTTAGCAGACGATGTGTCACCCAGTGGTGCTAGCGCGGCCTCAGCAGCTTTGATTTCCGCATCGAGTCGCTGGAAGCAGGCATTCCACGTTTCCTTGGAAATCACAGTACGGGGATCTGTGCCGCTTAGAACTTTACGCACGGCATCACTGCCAGATTTTTCGCGCTCGAGAATGAGGGGTAGGGTGAGTTTGCCTGAGGCAACATCTGTCCCGAGTGTCTTGCCGGCTTTATCGGAAGTTTGGAGAATATCTACGAGGTCGTCGTAGATTTGGTAAGCCACGCCGAGGCGCATGCCAAAATTTTCACAGGCATCGATTTCGACGGCGGGACGTTTTGCGAGGAAAGCGCCGGCACGACACGCTGCGGCAAAGAGCTCCGCAGTTTTGAGGCGGATATGTCTTTCGTAGTCGGCCATGGTGAGGTCGACGTTTCCGCGTGAGAAGGTCTGGCACACTTCTCCGGAACACACCTCGCGTGCAGCCCTGGCAACCATCCGACAGAGATCGGGCGTTGGAAGCTCTGCAGCTAGTACAAGTGCGTGTGCAAAGAGTGCATCCCCAAATAAAATGGCAGCGTGTGCACCATGGGCGCGGTTTGGCGTGGCAGCTCCGTGGCGAGTGTCGGCGCCATCGAGTACGTCGTCGTGGACCAAGGTTGCTAAGTGCACGAGTTCGACGACCGCAGCACCACGAATGACGTCGTCAGAAGGTGATGCGCCATTGTCGGCCGATGAGAAAAGTAAGGTCGGCCTTAAGAGCTTACCAGGATGAGCGAGGGCTTCCGTTACCAATCCGTGCAACTCAGGCTCAAATGCTCTAACTTGTTTCTGCAGAAACGCCCGAAGAGCGCTCATATGAGGCGCAAGCTCTGGGTAAGAGGGTGCTGCAGGCATACCTTAAGGTGGAGTGAGTCTGTGGTTACATCAAGCCTCTGTCGCTGTTGTTGGTACAATGATTAAGAATCATCACGGTATTCGACGTAAATATGTCGCTGGGATGAGGTGTCATATTGCCTAGGCCTTCTAGCTCAGGGCGAACGATGATAAGTACACGCACTGGCGGAATCTGAAAAACTGTGCGCTTGAGACTGTGTGCTCCAATCTGTATATTTGTCTTATGTCTGCACGTGCATTTCTCCTTTCGGTGATTTTGCTTTCAGCGATATCTGTGCCCGCTCGCGACAGTTTGTTCGGCCGAAAGGCGAACAAAGGGGATTTCACTCAGTCAGATACATCGTCTAGTTCTTCATCGACGGTAGGTGATCAAAAGACTGCAGATAATCGTAAGTCTGAAGATCCGTTTATCGATAAACCGAATAAAGACAGAGGAAAGTCACAGACTGAGACGCCGCCTGCGGACGACGTAGGCGTTATCATCCAGCCTATTCTCATGGATCAGGGGTGGACGATTAAGGAGAAGATGGATTTTCAATTATCGCGCGTTGACAAACCGCTTGCGAAAGAAAGCTCTGCTTTTTTCCGTGACGCTTGGGCTGCTTTCCGTGCGCAGAATCAGATAGTCACAGACGGTGACTCCAAGCGCTTTGCGCGCGCGCCCGTCACCATTCATGAACTAAAGGCTAAATTACTTCAGGATCTCGGTGATGCCCGTTGGTTAGTGGATGCGGAATGGGATAACCCAGGCCCGATGACATGGTGTCCTGCAGGCGTAAACGCAGATAAAGCCATTTTAGTTTTGGACGAAGGGCAGGGCGCAGTCGGTGAAACCTTAACCCTGACAGTTGTGCATGTTGGCCTCGTTCAGGCTCGGTTTGATGCCAAGGTGGCGCCCGCTGCAGGACGCCGCATTACAATTCGTCGGCACGCTTTTGCTGCCTCGAAGCCATTACAGGATGACGCGACAACCCGAGAACTTTTTCAGAAGTCCGTGGCTGCGGGTAGTCCTGCTGTCGAAGCTGTCGTGTTAACGAGTCGCGACTGCAAGACATGTGGCGGACTTGGCTATGTCCGCCGATCTATTCCTGGCAAAATCCAAGATGCTCGCGACCCTTGTCCAGATAAGTGCGACCACGGTAAATTATCCGTCCCAGTCCTGCTGACCTTTAAGCCGTAATTTAGTCGCGGTGTGATTCTGGCGAAGACGGTACGTCAATCACTTCATCGTCTTCGTCGGGGAGATCTTCATCTTCTGGATCTGGCTTGTCGCCGCGGGCGACGCGTTTCCGTCGGACAATCCCTTTGCCAATAAACACCGCAATCAGGTAGAGAATAAAGAGAACGCCCGTCAGAATACCCAGGGTGACAGGGTCGCCAATTGGGGTAACAATAGCTGAGAGTGCAACAATTCCGAAGAGCATCCCGCGCCAAGATTTTAACAAGGTCATCGGTCGGACTAGCTCGAGCCACATTAATATAATCAGTACAAGTGGGAACTGTAGGGCCACGCCTGTCAGCAGCGACATCATGACGACGAAACTGTAATAATCAGAGGCCTGCCAATCTGTAACCATGCCCATGTTTTGCGCAAAGCTATGCCAAACCACAATCGACATAGGGGTGAGGAGCATGAACGCCATGACGGCTCCGCACACAAAGAGTACAAGCGCGCCAACACAGAAAGGAATTAAGCCACGTTTCTCACGAGGTGTGAGGGCTGGCCCAACGAATCGTGCAATCTCATACACGATGAATGGCGACGCGATAGCTAGTCCGGCAGCAAAAGCTGAGTAGAGTAATACCGACCACACGCCCATGAAGGTGAATTCGCGAAGCTGGGGAAAGTTTGCCATACTTACATCCATCTCTTTGGCCCACTCCAATGGAAGCTGCAGGAAAACGGGAATCTCTTTGTAGAAATAAAGGGCAGCTCCAACACCGAGCATGAATACACCTATGACGCGCAGAAGTGACACGCGCAGATCGTCGACATGCTCTAGAAAAGTCATTTCTGACTTTGTACGTTTCCGGCGTAAAAAGGTGGAAAGCATCGTTAGTCGTTAAGCAGCGCCTTGATGTCAGCCAAGGATATGCTTGAAGACGCTGAATCAGACTCGGTTAGGAGCTTGCGAAGCATCTCTGATTTAGTGCGTTGTAATTCCATGACGCGCTCTTCGATGGTACCCGCAGCAATGAGTTTAATGCTGGTGACAGTGCGGGTTTGTCCAATGCGGTGAGCACGGTCAGTTGCTTGGGCTTCCGCAGCAGGATTCCACCATGGGTCGTAGTGCACAACGGTGTCGGCCCCTGTAAGGTTTAAACCTGTGCCACCGGCTTTCAGTGACATGAGCAGCACGGGGATGGTCGGCGTATTGTTGAAAGTATCGCAGACCTTTTGGCGATCTCGGGTCGAACCATCGAGGTAACCATAGGGGATGTCTCGTTCGTCGAGGGCATCCCGGATGATTTTGAGTGCCGAGACAAAGGTCGAGAAGAGTAGGATGCGGTGACCGGCATCTTTGGATTCCTCGAGTAGTTCGAGGAAGGCCTGCAGCTTCGCTGAATCTGTTTCGGCTAATTTCGGATCGAGGATGCGTGGATCTGCACAGACCTGGCGGAGACGTAGGAGTTGGTTAAAGGCTGCCATGCGCACACTCGCTTCGCTAGCACCGCCCATTTCCATCTCAAAGATCGCGTTACGAGTGGATTCTTGGATGTGCTTGTAAAGATCAGCCTGTTTATCTTCGAGGTCACAGTAGAGGATCTGTTCAATCTTCGGCGGAAGCTCGGGTGCCACGGCAACCTTCGA
>CANHHS010000019.1 GCA_947460445.1 Opitutia bacterium
CTTCTTCTTGCGGGATGTTAAACTTAACCGGCGTCTTGCCGACGTAGAGATTAATTTTTCCAGGTGCTCCGCCAACATAACCAAAGTCAGCATCGGCCATTTCGCCTGGCCCATTCACAATACACCCCATCACCGCAATGGTAACACCCTTGAGGTGGTCAGTGCGTGCTTTTACCTTCTGGGTCGTCGACTGAATGTCGAACAAGGTTCGGCCGCAACTAGGGCACGCAATATACTCGGTTTTAGTCTGGCGAGCACGCGCACCTTGCAGGATGTCGTACGCCAATGTCAGCCGCTTGTCGAAAGATGTGGGTACTTCGCAAGACACCAAATCACCTAATCCATCGACCAGCAGGCCGCCTGCCAAAATTGATGCGTGCAAGAGTTGATCCGGATACGCAGGCCCTACCCCTCCGTGCTGCTGAGCGGTCGACCGAATCCAGACCGGGACACCTGGAATTCCTAAGCGTGCTAATTCGTTTACCAGTCGACGGTATTCACCGAGGGCATGGGTAATGGCGCCGTTGTGCGTGGCACAAACGATACGTCGGCCGGATGGAAGGACCTCCAGCGCACCAAGAACGCTCGAGAGATACTCTGCTTCGGTATTGATGGCGAGAGTGACACCTGCGGCTGCACACGCTTCGGCCCATGCGCACGTATCTTCGGGGCGCGAGAAACGATTGTGTGTTCTAACGACTACTAAATTTGCGCCCGGTCCCTTGAAAGAAAACTCGGCGGGTAAAGTTGCATCGACCTCAACGAAAATCGCTTGGATGACAGACTCGAGAGCCTGTCGAAGTCCAGCCAGCCCAATCGCGTCGGCATTAGATTCATAACGTACAAGTAAGCCCTCAACGCGTGCCTCTCGCTGACGCGCATGCGCATCAACAACTTCTTTGGCAGCCAATGCTGATTGCGAAAGAGAGAAAGAACTTCGAACGACGACACGCGGAAGGTCACTGGACCCCGCATGACAAGATTTACTTAGAACAATCGATTCGGTCGCCCGACGATTAAAGACATACGGATCGACCCCGCCACACGCAGCCTCATTAGCCACGACAGGGGCGCAGCGAGCCTCAACCGCAGCGGGTTGAAAAGCTTCGACGGCTTTTACTAACTGACGACATACAGGAATTTCGTGCCAGGGGTCTTCGGTTAAGGAAACACGAATGGTATCCCCAAGACCATCTGCCAAAAGCGAACCGATACCAATCGCAGACTTAATGCGGGCATCTTCGCCTTCTCCGGCCTCAGTGACACCTAGGTGTAACGGGTAATCCATACCCTCTTCACGCATCCTCAAGGCTGCTAGACGGTAAGCCTCCACCATGACCTTCGGGTTGGAAGATTTCATGGAAAGAACGAGATCTCGCAGACCGTGGCTTTCACAAATCCGTACAAATTCTAAAGCAGACTCTACCATACCCAAAGGCGAGTCGCCGAAACGATTCATAATACGATCGGAGAGCGATCCATGATTTGAACCAATTCGCAGTGCGCGGCCAAGGGCTTTGGCCCGTAACACTAACGGCGAAAAAGCCTCATGTAGGCGTTGAAGTTCTTCGCCATATTGTGCGTCGGTGTATTCGCGGACAGCGAATTTTTTCTTATCGGCGTAATTACCAGGATTAACCCGAACTTTTTCGACGTGTTCAATCGCCTCCATGGCAGCTACAGGAAGGAAATGAATGTCGGCAACAAGCGGTTGCTGGAAGCCCGCTGCACGAAACTGTTGATGGATAATTTTAAGCGCTTGAGCCGCAGCTTTATTGGGCGCGGTGATGCGAATGATTTCACAGCCAACTTCGGCTAATTGAATACACTGTGCTAGAGTTGCGGCGACGTCTTCCGTGTCCGAAGTCGTCATCGATTGAATTCGGATAGGATTGACGCCACCGACAGCGACCCCGCCGACATTCACCACACGAGTGAGACGTCGAACTGTACGCAGGCGCGAGCCGCAATAGGCCGAATCCATAAGCCTATGAAGCACCTAAACCGCGAAGCACTAAAGGCAAAAGAAGCCAACGAAGGCCCTGCGGGGCCAAGCCAGCCAACACCTGGGCAGGAATCTCTCGCATTTTCAGCCCGTAGGAGCCTCTTTCGTCTTTAACCCCCCTTCGGTAGCCTGTTGGATGGTATCCATCCATGAAGCCAGTCCTCCTCGTGATCCGTGATGGTTGGGGTGAAAACCACAACCCTGCCCATGACGCTTTCAATGCTATCAAAGTTGCGAATCTGCCTGTTTCGCGTCGGCTAACCCAAGACTGGCCGCGTACCGAGATTCTCGCCCATGGACTCGATGTCGGACTGCCCGTTGGCATTATGGGCAATTCGGAAGTTGGTCACCAAAACATTGGTGCAGGACGCATCGTCGATCAGGAAATTGTGCGTATCGACAAAGGACTAACCAACCCAGAAGCGATGCGTGAAATTAAAGCCTTTCGCGGCTTAGTTGATAATGTGAAATCCACTGGTGGCGCCGTGCACTTAATGGGACTTTGCTCAGAAGCCGGCGTGCACTCAACCCTGCCCCACCTTTATGCCATCTTACGCCTGCTAAAGACTGAGGGTCTCCACAAAGTTTATATCCATGCATTTATGGACGGCCGCGATAGCCCTCCCAAAAGCGGACTCGGTTATTTAAAGCAACTCGAAGCTGAACTCGTAAAAATTGGTATCGGTAAGGTCGCTAGCGTCACGGGTCGATTCTGGTCGATGGACCGCGACAATCGATGGGAGCGGGTTAAAACCGCCTACGATGCCTTAACAGGGGCACCTGCCCCAGAAGCTGACTCAGCCGCAACAGGCGTACAGTCGTACTATGATCACCCCACGGACACCTCGACCGTCGGTGATGAATTCGTCCCAGCCACTCGTGTACGCGGAACCGCCCATATTCAAGATGGCGATTCCGTCCTCTTCTTTAACTTCCGCGGCGACCGCCCACGTGAAATCACGCGAGCATTTACAGATCCAGCCTTCAAGGGCTTCGAACGCCCACGGTTGCTTAAGTTGTTTTACGCGACGCTAACAAACTATGAAAAAGGACTTTGTCCAAATGTCATCTTCGATAAACCACCCAAGATGGTAAATATTCTTGGCGAGTGGATTGCGAAACAGGGACTCGCCCAGTATCGAACCGCTGAGACGGAAAAATTCCCGCACGTTACTTTCTTCTTTAATGACTACCGCGAAGAACCGTTTACAGGCGAAGAGCGCGGGATGGCTCAAAGCCCCAAGGAAGTCTCCACGTACGACCAGAAACCGGAGATGTCGGCGGGGTATGTTACTGAACTGGCCAAAGCTGCTATTCTCTCCGGCAAATACGCCCTCGTCATTGTAAACTATGCCAACCCCGACATGGTCGGCCACACCGGCTCATTGAAGGCTGTTTGTAAGGCCTGTGAGACCGTTGACCAAGGCGTCGGTGAACTTCTTGCCGCCATTGATCAGGTTGGCGGACGTGCCCTCGTCACTGCTGACCATGGCAATGCCGACCAGATGTGGGAGCCTGAAGAAAAGTCAGCCCACACTCGCCACACCTTAAATCCCGTCGAAGTCGTACTTTATGGCAGCGGACTAAAGGGCGCAAAACTTCGGGCATCCGGTCGCCTTGCTGATATCGCACCGACACTCCTTGATCTGATGGGCCTGCCGAAGCCAGCGGAGATGACGGGCGAGTCGCTGAAAGCTTAAAGGCTTTCCAGCCTCTTCACGACGTCGTCGATTAGGAAGGCTGGCGTGGATGCGCCTGCAGTAACACCAACCGTCTGATAACGCTGCAAGGTTTCGAAATTAAGTTCAGCGGCCGTCTCGACATGGAAACAATGCATGCCAGACATCTCCACAAGTTTGGCCAGTTTGACAGTGTTGGCGGAGTGCCGACCACCAATGACTACCACCGCCTCTGCCCCTTCGTTCTTCAAAGTCAGGATATCGCCCTGGCGATCTTTCGTGGCACCACAAATGGTATCAATCACCAAGGCTTCAGGGTAAGCTTTCTTTAAGTGGATACCAAGACGTGCGAATTCATCCGTGAACATGGTGGACTGAGATACCATGCACACGTCTTTTCCAAGGGGAGGCATCGCATCAATTTCAGCCTCGTTGCGCACAACATGCCCTTTGCCCTCCGCGTAACCAAGAAGGCCAATCACTTCTGGGTGTGCAGGGTCACCAAAGATAACGGTCGAAAAGCCCCGCTTGGCATGGAGACGAATTTTGCCGGCAATAATGCCGACGTCAGGACAAGTTGCGTCGCGAAAATCCATTCCAAGTGACTTTAAATATGTTCTGCGCTCGGGCGAAATACCATGCGCACGCACGACCATCACCGCACCCGTGCGATTACCTAAGCCCTCTTCAACAGAGGCTTTGCTTTGGTAATCCCCAACCTCGCGGACGCCCTCTTTGGTGAGAACTTCCATCATCTGACGATTATGGATAAGTGGTCCGTCCGTATAAACCGGACTGCGACCCGAACGGGCATACTCACGGGCGATGTCGATGGCTCGTTCGACACCCCAGCAAAAACCAGCTGATTTAGCACGGATGACCTTCACCCCATCAAGCGTGAAGAGTCTGGCTAAGGATTCAAGCGTGATGCGGTAAACTCGACTTTTGTCAGTTTTCCCTAAAGTTAAACGTCATGCGCATCGCACCACTCATTTTAGCCCTGTTGAGCTCAAGGCTGATCGCTGGAAGCGAAGCATTGACCTACCGAACTGTCGACGCCCTCGGAGGACTCACTTTCAATCAACCACTCGCGTTAGCTGAAATCCCCGGAGAAAAGGACCGATTACTCGTTTTAGAGAAAAACGGCACCGTTCAACTCGTCACTGGCCTGAGTGAGAACAAACCCAGCAAGCGCATCTTTTTCGACATAACCCAACCACGTGACGGAAAATTTGAGAGTGGCGGAGAGTGTGGCCTACTGGGTCTCGCAGTGCATCCACGTTTCGCTGAGAACCATGAAGTCTACGTTTACTATAGTCTGAAGATTGGCGGTAAACTACATCAACGCGTTTCACGTTTCAAAACAAGTGCTTCAGACCCATGGCTCGTTGATACGGCCAGCGAGCAACCGCTCATCAGCCAGCTTGATCCCGCAAGCAACCACAACGGGGGCGATGTACATTTTGGCCCTGACGGTTACCTTTACTTCTCCTGTGGTGACGGCGGTGCAGCTAACGACTCCTTCGATCACGGCGGCCATATCGACAAAGGATTCTTTGCAGCCATTTTTCGAATTGATGTCGACCGGCGTCCCGGAAATCGACGGCCCAACGCAGACATAGCCGTGCATACCGATGCAAAGGGCGAAGCGCTTTACGCTATACCTGCCGACAACCCTTTCGCACAGACCACAACTCACCGCGGTAAGCCGGTCGACGGCGCAAAGCTGCGCACCGAGACTTGGGCCACAGGATTACGCAATGCTTGGCGATTCGCTTACGACTCTGAATCGCGCACCTGGATGACAGGTGACGTTGGTCAAAACCTCATCGAAGAGGTCGATGTTGTTGAGGCCGGCAAAGACTACGGATGGCCTGTGCGCGAAGGGCGACAGGCCTTCGGCAAGGCCACAGCCATCCCAGGACTCGCCGAGCCACTCTGTGACTACGACCGTAAACTCGGCGCATCCGTGACAGGGGGCATTATCTACCGAGGAAAAGCCCTCCCCGAACTTGTCGGCGCTTACATCTTTGGAGACTTCGCTAGCGGACGTATCTTTTCAGTCCAGCCAGAGCAAGTTGGATCCCTTAAAACCATCGCCAAAGAACCCAACAGTGTTGTCAGCTTCGGGACTAATCCTGCCGACGGCGAACTGCTCTTTTGCAATATGGGCGCAGGCAAAGTGCTTAAGTTAACCCGCTAAGGCTTACTTTACAGGCACGCCCCAAACCTCGACTTCGACGTAATCATTGGATGGCGTCGAAGAATTACCGTTCGAGTAAAGCCGGACATAGCGCCCCTTTACACCCTTGGCGGCAATAACTTTGCCTTCATGGCTCTCAATGTAGCAGAGATCGGTTCCTTTACCGAAGCCGAGTTTATCCGCATCGTCATTGTTAAAAATCGTCGTGACTCCGGATTTAAAAGTAGCGTCGTCAGAAACCTGAACAGCCACAGCAAGGTAAACACGTCGCTCGCGATGGAAGTGCCAGATTGCCACCGCATCAATCGTAGCGGACGCGCCTAAATCAATCTGTGCCCATTGGACACCACGCGGCAACTCGACTTCGAAACCTTCGTCGCCCGCCTTATCACCATCTGTTACATAAGAAATATCACCCGATGCGGTATCGCGAGCACTGGTCGTTACAGCCTTACCCAATGCCAAATTTTTAGCTGCAACAGGGACCGATGGCAGAACGCGAGGCCCGACACGGGCTGGCTCTAGGTTGCTAACTTTAATCGGCTTCGGCGTTCCCGCCACTGCCGGCTTAGGCAACTCGAGTGGCAGGGGTTGCACCGCGTCTGCGGCGTTCGCCAAAGTACTAATCAGACAAAGGAATACAGCGAGTCGCATAGGGATACCTTTAAAGAACATCCTTCTAAGGAACAAGTTCCTAAAAATTATGCCTGGGGAGGTAAAAGACGGACTCGGCGATGTTTTTGCGGGAAGCGCAAAGTGACAGTAGTACCCTTTCCGGGTGCACTGGCGACATCCACCCGGCCGCCGTGTGCACGTAAAATTCGCAAGACGATTAATAAACCAAGGCCATTGCCGTCGGCTTTCGTTGTATAGTAAGCATCAAAAACCCTTGTGAGCTTATCCGCAGAAATGCCCACACCTGTATCGGCAACTTCTAAGATAACCCATTCATCATCCGACCGCGCACGCACGGTGATTTGCCCACCACGGTCCATCGCTTCCAGCGCATTCTTAATAACATTAAATAGGGCCTGTTTAACTTGACCATGGTCAGCCAGCACTAAGGGGAGTTCATCGGCAACTTCGACCACGGCACGAACGCCGAGCTCTGCCATTTGGTCCTTCAGCAATGCCAAGGCTCCTGCGACAACTTCCAAAAGCTGCGTGTCGGCTAAATCGGGGACTGCGGGACGGACGGCGCCTAAAAAGTTTCGGACGATTCCATCCAGTCGACGCACTTCAGATTCAACGATGTCGATAGATTCATTTACCTTTGTGCCAGTCGTTCCAAGATCCGCGAGGCGTCGACGTAAAAGTTGTAGATGAATACCGATAGCATTCAGCGGATTGCCGATTTCATGGGCAACCCCTGCCGCCAGATTCATAATTGAATCGATACGCTCGCTCTCGACACGATCTTCCGTCTGCACGCGCTCAGTTGAAACGTCCGCAATCACCGCGACACGCAAAGAAGATCCTGCCGATGGACCTTCGACCAGCGAAAGGTGCACACGTAAGATACGTGTTTCGGGATAATTGACCTCCATCTCACGCGTCTGCGCTGTGGTGCCTTCTGTCAACTCGAGTGCCGTTGCGAGATCCGGGGGAAAGCGAACAGCTTCACCCGCAGCCAAAGCCTCTGCAGAAATGCCGACAAGAGACGCTGCCGCTGCATTAGCGTAAGCCACACGTCCATCTGACTCTAAAACCAAAACCCCCTCGCGCAGGGTATCTAAGACCGTCTCCATTAAATTACGTTCGCGATCGAGCCTGCGCGCAAGAATAGCTAAGTTCTTTGGATCAAGGTCGTCGGCTCGACCAAGCAAGCGATCAAATCGACCCTGTCGACGGCGTGGATTCATCGTACAGACATTCTCTGCGAGAGAGATTGGATAAGTTTACGGGCAACATCTAACTTCAGAGCTGGACCGATGACTTCGCGCGTTCCGTCACGTCCCAAGAGAATGAGTGTATTGGTTTCTGACCCAAAGGCCCCACCAAGACCAGCCACCGAATTAGCGGCAATCCAATCGATACCCTTGGATTCAAGTTTACGACGGGCATGTTCCTCAACCTTCTCTGTCTCCGCAGCAAAACCAACCAATAGTTGGTTATCGCGCTTCTGTGCAGCCATCCCTGCTAAGATATCTGGGCAAGATTCTAAGTCTAAGGTGAGCCCACCCGTATCTCTTTTTAATTTTTGCGCTAAGCGTTTCTTGGGACGCCAGTCACTGACAGCTGCAGTCGCAATGAATACATCGGCGGGGCCAAAAAGGGCTTCAACTTGACGGTACATCTCGTCGGCCGTCACTACAGGGTAAAGCAAGGCGCCCTTGGGTTCTGGCAAGGCCACCGGGCCCGCGACCAGGTCAACTGTCCAACCAAACTCGACCGCCGCTGCAGCAATCGCGAAGCCCATCTTTCCGGTTGATGGGTTGCTAAGAAACCTCACCGGGTCGAGGAACTCTCGAGTCGGGCCAGCCGTGATGAGACAACGAATAGACACGTTCAGGCTATTCAAATAGGGATTACGCAAAGGTGAAAGGGCAAAGACACTCGAAAAGCCTAAAGTCTAACCACACACGCCGAAACCCTCAAAAATGTTGCTTTAGGCTTCATCCTATTCGCTTTAATCTCGAACCATGAAACGGCTAATCCTTGCCACAGGCAATGCCCACAAAGCCGAAGAATTCGCGCGGATGTTTAACCAAGCTGGTTTGCCGTGCGACGTCGCCAGTGCACGCAGTGTTGGTGGCATGCCAAACGTTGCTGAAACCGCAGGCACGTTTGCAGGCAACGCTCGCCTGAAGGCCAATGCAATTAAAGGGCTCGCACCCTTCGACACCTGGGTGATGGCCGACGACAGCGGATTATCGTGCGATGCCCTAGGCGGCGCCCCTGGAGTCGACTCCGCAATCTACGCCGGCCCACAAGCGACCGACGCAGAGAACCGAGCCAAATTACTCAGTGCACTCATTGGGGTACCCCCTGCGCGACGCACGGCACGCTTCACCTGCCATCTCGTACTGCTTGGGCCTCACCACGAAGACGCAGAGTTTACGGGTCACTGCGAAGGATCTATCCTTGAAGCAGAACGCGGGTCGGGTGGCTTCGGTTATGATAATCTTTTCGTGCCGGCGGGATACACCCAAACCTTCGGCGAACTCCCTGCGACCACGAAGGACGAACTGAGCCATAGAGCGAAAGCATTTGCGGCTCTCGCGACATGGCTACGACTGGCCTAAATCTTTAGAAGAAGAGTGCTTCGCCCAACGCAACCTCGGGGCTAAGAAAAGGAACCGCCAAAGCAAAGGCTTGGTGCGATGTTGCGTAATCAAGAGCGACCGAGGCCTGAGTACCATGCTCGGCATGCTCCCAGGCGAAATGGTTGCCGTTGTCATACATCCACTCGACAGCAATACATGAATTTTCCTTACACGTATTGGTCACCGAAAATTTAGCCGTCAGTGGCAGCGTTGCGACGACCGAACAGGCGCGCAGGCTTTTTTCCATCCACGTAATCAAGCCGAGCGCTTCACCGCGAAACCCGCTACCGTGTGAAACAGTGACACTTTTTAAGCCGCGCACAAGGTCAGCAGGACTGTGGCTGCTTAAAAATTGTCCAAGGGCTTGTCGAACGGGCAAACAGCGGGCAACCGAAAGGTCGCGCACCGATTCTGTGCGCGGCCATTTTAAATCAAAGAAGCTCTCCCCTTCAATCGAGCGATCCGCAACGACACGTGTAAAACGTGGAGCCAACGCCAACCAAGGACTCAACAAAGCGGCATCAACCTTATGACACCAAAGGTAAGCCGGAAGGTCAGCCTCAAGCCATGTCGAAACAAGCGACTGCAGCTGTAACGTATACGAACCGTGAGCAAGCAGAAGTGCCTCGCAACAACGCTTATCGCGACGGCTAAAATCAAGGAAGCACGCGACGTGCGCTTTAGCCTCGAGCGGCAATGCATCTTGAGCTGCGGGACGCTGTGCCAGCACAACCAATCGACAGGGATAGCGACGGGCAAAAGCCTGAGCTTGCTCGAATAGTGCGGCGGCTTCTTCAGGCCCAACCTTCTCGCCGAGCATTAACACTAAATTCATTTGCGAAGCACGCACCGCTTGTTCGCCTTCAGCCGCCCACGCATGTGCCAACGCACCCAGCGCTTCATTCACCCGTACAGGGGAACCAGGCAAGGCAGCAAGAATGTCAGAAGCCATAGGGATCAGCGGCCGGCATTACGCCAAGCGTGACCATGAGGAGCCAGCAATGCATCCCCCGCAGCAGGCCCCCAAGAGCCTGCAGGATAGGTCTCCAGGCCCGCACGACCTGCGGCAGCCCATGACTGCAAAAGAGGCGTAAACAGTCGCCATGATGCTTCCGTCTCATCGCCGCGAATGAATAGCGTGCGGTCGCCAACGATACCATCGAGGATCAATCGTTCATAGGCTTCGGGCGTATCCGATCCATACGTCGCCGCGTAACGGAAGCTTAACCGCACAGGTTGTGTACGTGGCTCTAAACCTGGAACCTTGGAATTCAGGATTAAGGTAGAACCTTCGTCAGGCTGGATTTGAATCACCAAGCGATTCGGGGCGATGTCGTAACGACTATCGGCAGCAAACAAACCATCCACGGGTTGTTTGAACTGTATGGAAATTTCAGAAACGCGTCTAGCCATGCGCTTGCCAGACCGAAGGTAGAAAGGAACGCCCGACCATCGGTCATTTTCAATCGAAAGACGTAAGGCACAAAATGTCTCCGTAGCCGACGTCGCTGAAATATCCTTCTCAGCCAAATAACCTGGAACGGGTTCGCCACCCGATAAGCCTTCCGCATATTGAGCCCGTACAGCGTCGCCGCCCTTACCCAGTTGCAGAGAACGAATGGATTCTAGAAGACGGACTTTCTGATCCCGAATATGCTCCGCATTTAAAGATGCTGGCGCATCCATCGCTGTTAAGGCAAGCAGCTGCATCGTATGATTCTGCAACATGTCACGGGTTGCACCTGAGTGTTCATAGTAACCGCCGCGCGACCCCACCCCAAGCTCCTCGGCAACAGTGATTTGAACATGGTCAACATGACGACGATTCCAAAGCGGCTCAAGGATTGGATTAGCAAAGCGTAGAACAAGTAAGTCCTGAACCGTCTCCTTGCCGAGATAGTGGTCGATTCGGAAAACTTGGCTCTCTCGGAAATTACGAGCGATGGTTGCATTGAGCTGCACAGCCGAAGCGAGGTCGCGCCCAAATGGTTTTTCGATAATGACCTTACTCTCCGTCGGTGTACCGAGTCCGCGTGCAGCTAAGCCAGAGCGACCATGATTCTCGACGATCGATTCAAAGACTGTCGGCGGCGTAGAAATATAACTAACGAGCTGTAGCGATGTGCCCGCAGCTTTTTCAATTTCGGAGATACGATTGGCAAGGGCCGTAAACGCTGCAGGATCATCGTACTCGCCAGCCTGGTAATAGGTGGCGGCTTCAATCCGACGCCAAATATCTGGGTTAAAAGGCCGACGCGTAAATCGTGTGATTTCGCGAGCTGCCATTGCCCGAAATTCTGCATCCGGGAGTGGCTTGCGGCCAAAACCAATTAAGGCAAAATCTGCCGGCAAAAGATTGTCGACCGCCAGGTTATAAAGCGCGGGCAATAACTTACGCGCGGTCAAATCTCCCGACGCACCAAAAATAACCAAGCAAGTCGGGGGAGCACCTCGGTGTTTGCTTAGGCCGGCCAGGAATGGATGACGGTCGTTTTCGGGCATGAAGTTCAATGGCGGCGCCGCCAAAAGAGTGGCGTGCCTAGATGATGGACAATGCGAGGCTTTAGACCATGGCAAACCAGAACTTCAACGACATCAAACCGCATATGGGGCACCCCGCCTACCCTTTGAATCCAAGCACGGACACCTCGACGTAGCGCCCGCCGCTTTCGCCGATCGACCGCAAACCAGCCAGACCCAGCTTGCTCGGCCGTTCGGGTCTTAACTTCGACAAAAACGACGACGGCTCCTTCAAGGACAACGAGGTCTAATTCATCCCGACCACTACGCCAATTGCGCGCAAGCAAGGTTGCCCCCCTCTCTTGAAAATATACGGCTGCCAAAGCTTCGCCCTTAGCACCCAAGGGCTGTGTAGCCGGCCTAAACCAATTCCAAATCATCCGCCAAAAGCGCATACCGCAAAAAAGTTCGGTGCGGCCAAGAGACGAATACTGTCGCCTAGGGCTCATTGCTAAGGGAACTGTTCTCAGCCAAGGTTGTCTTTACCCTATGCGATTTCTCTTAGCCCTGATTTTTCTGCCACTCGCTCAAGCGACGCCAATCCCAACCGAGCTTAGTCAAGACGGATGGTTTATTGGCGCCCAAGCTTACACGTTTAACCGTTTCACAGCTTTTGAGGCGATAGCGAAAACCAAAGAAGCCGGTGGCAACGTCATCGAATTTTACCCCGGTCAAACTTTGCGACCAGGATCTAAAATTCAGGTAGGACACACCATGCCAGACGCCGCTGTCGCCGAACTCCTAGCTGAGTGCAATCGGTTAGGCGTGCGTCCAGTCAACTATGGTGTCGTCGCGGCGAAAGACGCCGCCGAAGTACGCAAAATTATGGAATTTGCGAAAAAGCTTAGCCTCTACGCAGTGTGCACCGAGTCGACCGAGCGGATTGCAGACTGGGAAAGCGCAGCCAAAGAATTCGATATCAAAGTTGCCTTCCATGAACATGGCGGGTCGATGTCGAATCCAAATTACAAGGTATGGAATCCTCTTTATATTCTTGGGGTTGTTGAAAGTCGCGATGCACGCGTAGGTGCGTGTGCCGACCTTGGGCATTGGTGTACGTCTGGGCTTAAACCCATTGAATGCTTACGCATCCTCCGTGGTCGCATTATCTCGGTGCATCTTAAAGATAAGGCCACCACAGGTAACGCCGCTGTCGTTGTAGCGGGCAAAGGCGTGGTTGATGTGGGGGCCTGCCTCGACGAACTGCGTAAACAGGGATTTAACGGCAACATTTCCGTGGAACACGAGAATGACTGGGACAACAACGTACCACAAGTACGTGCCAGTATTGAATTCGTCCGTTCCCGGCCTCGCTAAGGAGACCTCACCTGAGGAATACAGCGCGGCGAATCCCGCTGTGCACGGTTGCGCCCCAGCCATTCACTCTTAAAGGTGGGACTATGTCGCGCGGCGCACAGGTCCCTTCTGGACCGGAGATTTCACTCTCTGGCGTGATTGAGCGCATTCTCTGGTTAGACGAAGAAAAAGGTTTTACGATTGCCGAGCTCTCCGAAGAAAACGGTAGCAAAATAATTATTTTAGGTAACCTTGCGGGCTTACAGTGCGGTGAGACGATAGACCTTACAGGGACGTGGGATCGACACCCTCAACACGGTCCGCAACTTCGGGTTAAAACCTTTACATCACGACTGCCCTCTTCCGTACACGGTATTCGTAAATACTTAGGCAGCGGACTCGTGAGAGGCGTCGGCAAGGTCTACGCTGATAAGATTGTCGCTAAGTTTGGTGAGAAAACTTTCGACGTCATTTCACACCATTCAGCAAAATTACGTGACGTCGAAGGGATTGGTCCGCAACGCGCTAAGGCTATCAAACAAGCATGGGAAGAACAGAAATCCCTCCGAGAGGTTATGGTCTTTTTGCAAACCTACGGAGTGACGAATGCCCTTTGCCTGCGCATCGTTAAAGCGTACGGTGAGAAATCCCGAGAAGTCTTAACCAAAGAGCCCTATCGGGTATGTCGCGAAGTCGAAGGGATCGGATTTCGCACTGCCGACAAAATTGCGCGTAACCTAGGACTGCCCACAGCTGGCAGCCAGCGCGTGGACGCTGGTATCCTCCACTCACTCGAAGAACTTGAAGGCGAAGGCCACAGTGCTTTTCCACAAAACCACCTCGTCGACCATGCGACAGCACTCCTTGAGGTTGACCGGCACGTGGTCGCCGAACGCGCAGACACACTCGTCGCCGAACATGTAGTTGAAGTCTTAGGTCAAGGCCCTGACCGATTGATTCAACTCACAGCACAAGCCAAAGCCGAGGTTTCTATTAATAAATCAATTCGGCGAATTCTAAAAGGTCCAAGCAGTATGCCGCCGATTGTTGCGGATCGAGCAGTCGCCTGGGCGCAAGAACGTGCGGGTTTTGCTTTCTCCGAATTACAATCGGCAGCCATCGTCGCTGCGCTCCAACACAAGATTACCGTTCTAACCGGTGGGCCTGGCACGGGTAAGACGACAATCCTGCGAGGTCTCTGCGACATTGTCGGAGCCAAACGTGGTCGCGTTGTCCTGGCTGCTCCAACGGGGCGCGCCGCCCAGCGAATGGCCGAAGCCGCCCGCGGTGCTGCCAGCACGATTCACCGTCTACTGAAGTATGATCCTGCCATCGGTCGATTTACACACGGCGAAGATAATCCCATCCCCGCAGATTTAGTCGTCGTGGACGAAACCTCGATGCTTGATTCGAAATTGGCCGCTGCGCTGCTCAGGGCGATACCAGACCATGCCCACCTTGTACTCGTGGGTGACGTCAACCAACTTCCGTCGGTGGGAGCAGGCAGCGTCTTGGAAGACATTATCGCTGCTGGCATGGTACATGTCACCCGACTCGATACGGTCTTCCGACAAGGCGCACGCAGCGGGATTGTCCAAGTTGCGCACGGAATCCTCCAGGGCGAAAAAGAGCCTGCAGGCTTAGTCACAAGCCCCGAAGCAATCGACTTTAACAGTAGCGACATCCATTTCGTACGAGCTGACGAACCTGAAACCTGCGTGCGACTAACCGTGCAACTATGTTCTGAAATTATCCCACGTGCACTGCGGCTAGACGCCCTACGCGATATTCAAGTGCTTGCCCCGATGCATAAAGGCACGGGAGGAATTCATACGCTGAACTTAGCGCTCCAAGAACGCCTACGACGTGGACCTGGCACTCCGGGTCGCATTGGCGCCGGGGATAAGGTCATCCAAACACGTAATAACTATGATTTAGGCATCTTTAATGGCGACCTAGGTGTAGTGCTTAAAGTCGAAGAAGGTGGCGAACTCACGGTCGACTTCGACGGCAACCGAGTAGAAATGGAACGCGCACAGGCCAATGACCTACAGTTAGCGTATGCGATCAGTATCCATAAGTCACAGGGTTCCGAATTCCCCGCCGTCATCGTCCCTTTACTGCGACAGCACAGCATCCTCTTAGCACGTAATTTAATTTATACAGCGGTCACGCGTGGTCGACGGCAAGTTATCCTCGTCGGCGACCCAACCGCCTACGCAATGGCCGTTCGTAATGTTTCAGATGCACGACGTATCACCGGGCTACTGCCGCGCCTGAAGTCAGAATAAGTTAACACGTACGCAGTTGCTCTCGGAAGGCAGCGATTGCCTGAGCAAGTGATGCGCGTCCCGCTCCCCAACCGCACTCAAAACTAAAAGCTCCGCGATACTTTATGTCACGTAAGGCGTGTAGGTAAGGCCGAAAGTCGTCGCCCGCTGTACCTGGGGGTGTTCGCTTTTCGCATTCAGCAACATGACAATGCGCTAAACGTGGTGCGGCCTTTATCAAGGATGCGGGTGCCTCGGATTCGCGCATCATATGAAAGATGTCAGCCGTAAGTTTCATTTTAGAACCCGCAGCTTCGACGATTTCCAAACATTCAATCAGCGTATTGCCTAAATTGGTTTCGCCTGAGTTTAAATTCTCCATCGCCAGCGTAACACCATGGTCATTCGCCATGGGCAAAAGCTGCGTAAAGATTGCCGACAATTGGGCACGCGCCCTGGCAGGCTCAAATCCTTCAGGAATCTTGCGTGGCCTGCCTGCCCCGATGGTTATGTAATTTACGCCCGCTCGCTCAGCACGCGCAAAGGCAGTTTGCGCCCACGACAAAACTTTATCTAGCGACACATCTGGACCGACCATCTTGATGCTAGGATGGATAAAGCCGTTCATCTGGTGACAGCGAATGTTGAGCTTTTTCAGTACCGCTAAGTGTTTCACGAAATCTTCTTCAGACCGTGCGGGCATGAGATCCTCCGTTACCGATAATTCGAGATGACCATACCCAGACTTCTCCATCTCAGGGGCGAGTTCACGACTGAAGGTTCCGATAGAAAGTGATGCAAACTTCTCCGCGTCGGACGTGCAACTTGCCAACCAAGGCATGGCCATGGCGGTCATACTAAGTTTTAAGAATGCCTCACGGCGCATCGTCCTTAGACAGATGTGCCATCGAACAGTTCCGCTTAGCCTTTAGCCATCAAGGTGCCACGGGTCACACCCAGTTGATTGAGCACCTTAAGTTCCTGCCAGAGCTCACTCCCACTCAACTTGCCTGCCAGCAATGCTTGGTAGCGATCGAGCGTACGTGTAACCGTGGCGGCGTCTTCATCCACAAACTCTACCCGAAAACGACCGACGCCGAGTTTAAGCAGGTCATGCGCAAACTCAGCGCCCGTTTGTGCACGCGAGTTATAAAGTGTATTCCGACAGCCCGCATCTGCTTTCAAAATATGTGCAGCACCCACGCGGTCACGAAGGGTGACGCGATGTTTGTCACATGGACGGCCGCAATCACGGTAATCTTTACCTGTCGAAAGGAATGAACAGAAAACGCAGTGCTCCATGTGGAACATCGGCATGTGTTGATGAATGGTAACCTCAAACCAATCCGAGGGCGCATTGCGCAAGAGTCCAGCTAACTGATCGGCATTTAAATCATACGAAGCTGTTAAACCTTCGAGGTGGTGATGCTTCATGAACCATTCGGCAGTCAGCGGATTCGCAACATTGAGAGAAAAGTCACCGCGTAGACGACTTCCTGCGAAGGCGCGAAGGTGCTCATGGTTTCGAACCAGGAATCCATCGGCGCCAGACTCGCGTAGTTGCTTCACAATCCATTCTTCTCCCTGCTTGTAGATACGCGGCCCAACGGCCCAAATTTCTACCTTCGGACTACCGGCAGCCTCAGCCGCGCGCACTTGAGCGACGGCATCCTTCAGGCGCTTGGGGTCCTCGAGTTCAATGTAAATAGCGGGCGGCGCAAAAGCCAGGGCAGGTGCAAGCTGTGTAAGCTCACGTATCACTGGAATAATCGCCGCTGTTCGAGCGGCTTTATTAGCAAAAACCTCGCTGACCTTGGTCGACTCACGTTCGTAGGGAAGCAACGTCCACGCGGGCGGCTTTATCCAAAGGGCTTCTAGTCGAGCAGCGAGATCGCGGCGCAGCCGGTTTAATTCGGAAGAGGGAATAAGCACCGCTCCGTCAAGGTGTACTTCGATATCCGTAAGCTTAAAAGGTGTCTCCCCGAGGCGGCCTAACTGATCTCGAAGAATAGCTTCATCGAGTGGACGTTTCTCTGCTGCCACGCAAAGAATTTCGGAGTCAGCAGAAACGACGCGCCCTTCATTGTCCGCAAAGGCGATGCGGAGAGGCTGACC